>JAATFY010000227.1 GCA_015654915.1 Rhodospirillales bacterium | reverse complement strand
GGTGCAGGTCATCGTCGGCGCACAGGATGCGTTGACGCCACCCGACATCGAGCGCGAAATAGCCGATGGCATTCCGCAAGCGAGGTTGAACGTTATCGAGGATTGCGGCCATCTTTCGGCGCTGGAAAAGCCGGATGAGGTCAGCGGGATTATGCGAACGTGGTTGGCGGCGTAGCCGGCGGCTTGGTCGGAAACGGCGCGAACGGGAAGGGCTTGTCGTCCGACGCGAATGTCAGGAAGCGCGTGACCTGCCCCTGATAGGTGGCGACATTATCGCCGAACTCCGCCAGCCCGTCGAAGGCCGAGCCGCTGAACAGCTTCGCCAGAAACTGGAAGATCGACGTGGCGAAAGTCAGAAGGATGGACAGGTAAAAAGCGACCCCGAACACCACCAGGTAGATGAAACGTAACCACGTGTCTTTGTCCTTCACGTGCCTTTTAAGGTCTTCTTCGTTGAGTCCGCTCATGGAGCCTCCTGATGGGTGCTGCTTTGCGGGGCCAGATAACCATATTTGGCCCCAAAGGTAAACCGGGGCGGAAGGCTAGTTTCTAGCCGACAAAAGCAGCTTGACGCCGAAGAGGGCCAGAACCGATCCGGTAATGCGTTCGATCGTGCGTTGCCATGCCTGATACCGTTTGTGGACCGCAGGCTTGGAAAGGCCGAAGGCGACAAACGAAAACCAGAAAATACATATAAAGCTTGTCATCAAAATGACGGCGATTTTTGTCGCAAACGTTGTGTGATGTGTAATGGCCAGCGCAAAGATGCTGGCAAAAAAAGCGATAGCTTTGGGATTGGTAAGACAGGTCAAGGCGCCGCGGCGATAGGAATTACCGCGTGATATTTTGACCGGCGTTATGGTTTGCTGCGGCGAGGCGAGCGAAGACCGCCACATCATAATTCCGAGATAGATCAGGTAAAATCCGCCGAGAATTTTCACCGCCGTCATCAGCCATAAATAATGTTCGAACAAAGTAGTTAAACCCAGTAGGCAGATCAGGGTGTAAAAGGCGACGACCGTCGTAATTCCGGCGGCCGTTTTTAACCCTTCCATGCGTCCCCGCGACAGCGAGGTGGAACTGACGATCAGGAAATCTGGACCGGGGGAGATAACGCCCAAAACATACAGCGGCAGGATGTTGAGAAGGACATCGGCGTCGATCATGGCTCAGCTCCGCATTGCGAATCGAAGATTAGGTGTTTCCCAGACTCAAAACAACATTCTAGGATAACCGAGTTGATGATGACCAAATTTAAGTTTCTCGTCATTCCGGCCAAGCCCGCATAGCGGGCGCGAGCCGGAATCCGATTTGTTTTTAAGCCGTTAGAAAACCAAATCGGATTCCGGATAAATCGGCTCGGCCTATGCCGCGCCGATTTTCCGGAATGACGACGTTAAAGTGAGTCACGGCTGCTGCGGCATGATTTAGGGAGTGTAGGATGCATTTCGAACATTATTCGCAACCGCTTCTGTCGCGGCACCAATGGTGGCACCGCGTGATGGGCTCGATCTGGCTGGCGCTGGGAATCGTAGCGGTGGCTCTCTGCATAGGCATTTTTGGATATCACGAACTGGGCAATTTGCCGTGGATCGACGCCACGCTGGAAGCCTCCATGATCCTCGGCGGCATGGGGCCGGTCGCGGTTATGGGCAATGATGAAGTCAAGCTGTTTGCGTCCGGTTATGCGTTATTCAGTGGCCTGATCCTGCTCAGTACCATGGGAATTTTGCTGGCGCCGTGGCTGCACCGGATGATGCATTATTTTTATATGGACAGGCGCCATGCCAATCGCGGCGGCCCGAAGCGCCGCGCGTCGGATAAGTAATTTCTGTGAGAAACATTGTTTTAGCTCGAACTTCGTTCTCGCTGCCCTCACCCGCCTCGCATGTGCTCGGCACCCTCTCCCGCAATGCGGGAGAGGGAGGGCCCCATCGCGACAGCGATGGGAGGGTGAGGGTTCGGCTTGCGTTTGTGCAAGCCGTTCAAGGTAAATTGAATTTCTTATTTTGTATCTGGCGGCAGCGAGCGGAGCAATTCGCACAGGCTTTCGTCGCAACTGATGAGCAGGGCATTCGCCGCCTTGGCATTCGTATCGCTGCCTTTGGCCACGTTGCAGTCGACGCGATAGAGCGTTTGTCCCTGAGCACCAAGCGACTGCTGGTATACCTCGACTTTCGTCGGGGGGCAGTTGTTGAGCCGCGCGACCTCCCGCGCCTGCCATTGATCGGCAGCCATGGCCGGATGTGCCGCGTTCAGCGTGAGGGCGGATAAGAAAATGGCTGCCACGAATCTCATGGCAGCCATTCTAAACAGCTAGTGGTTAACGGGTTGTTACCCGAACCGCTTACGACGAATAATACATGTCGTATTCAATCGGATGGGGCGCCGTGCGGAAGCGATCCCATTCCTCGCGTTTCAGGTCGAGATAGGAGTCGATCATGTCTTCCGTGAACACGTCCCCTCGCAGCAGGAAGGCGTGATCGTCTTCCAGCGCGTGGATGGCCTGTTCCAGCGAACCGCACACCGTCGGAATCTTGGCCAGTTCCTTCGGCGGCAGATGGTAAAGGTCCTTGTCGGCGGCGTCTCCCGGATGGATCTTGTTCTTCACGCCGTCGAGACCCGCCATCAGCATAGCTGCGTAGGCGAGGTAAGGGTTGGCGCACGGATCGGCGAAGCGCACTTCGACGCGCTTGCCCTTCGGGCTGTTGACGTGCGGAATGCGGCACGATGCCGAACGGTTGCGCGACGAGTAGGCGAGCAGCACGGGAGCCTCATAACCCGGCACCAGCCGTTTATAGCTGTTGGTGGTCGGGTTCGTGATCGCGTTCAGCGCCTTGGCGTGCTTGATGATGCCGCCGATATAGTACAGCGCGGTGTCCGAAAGGCCGGCATATTTGTTGCCCGCGAACAGCGGCTTGCCGCCCTTCCAGATCGACTGATGCACATGCATGCCCGATCCGTTATCGCCGAACACCGGCTTCGGCATGAAGGTCGCC
>JAATFY010000044.1 GCA_015654915.1 Rhodospirillales bacterium | reverse complement strand
CGAGGGCGGCCGGAGCATTCTTGAAAAGCTTCTTGGGTAAGCCGAGAATCGTACCGAGAAATCGCACCGGGATATCGGGCTGCGTCCCGAGGCCTATTGTGCGAAAGGAAATGTACGTCTCGCTCAAATACGCATTTCTTCAGGGAAAGAACAGGCGTGTCTAAAGAAAGCCAGGATGGCCTTTAAAAAAGCCGAGGCTCTTTCCCCGAAAGTCGAATCCAAAATCGAGCGACTCTGTTTTCTATATTTCGGGCAGCCATGGTTGCCCATCCGTTATGAAGCTTCGGCTTATGCCTTCAGAAGCGTTCCGGCAGCTTTTACAAATACTCCCATAAAACCTGCACAAGGTTGATATCCGCCGGCGGCATGGGATAATTTTTTAGCTCGTCTTTCCGCGCCCAAACCAGCCGTTGCCCTTCCTTCGGCTGCGGCACACCGTGCCATACGCGGCAGGAAAAAACCGGCATCAGCAAATGAAAATCCGCATAGGCATGCGAGGCAAATGTCAGCGGCCACAGGCATCCCGTGGAAGTCTCGATCCCCAACTCTTCTTTCAACTCGCGCACCAGCGCGGATTCCGGCGTCTCGTCCTTACCGACTTTGCCGCCCGGAAATTCCCATAGCCCCGCCATGTTTTTTCCAGCGGGACGTTCCGCCAGCAGCACGCGGCTCTCGACGTCAATCAGGGCGGCCGCAGCCACCAGCAGCAAAGGCCGGTTGACGGTGACGGGCGGCAGTGTGACGTCGACGCAGGACATGATTTAGAATAAGATTGAAGCAACAAAACGAAGCGGAATTAACCATACCTAATTCCATGGGATGAAACCAATAGATTCCCGCGCGGCTTGAAGAGGGGGCGGGAGAAATGGTATGGAAGATAATTATTCGGGAAAGCATATTGAAATGCCAAATAACGAATCGAGATCATTCACGGGCAAGCTTCTGTTTAGCGACACTGCGCTGGAAGTCAGAACGCGTATAATGATGAGGCGGACAGGCCGTCATCATGTTGCGGCAACCATCACGACGCCGGCGACCCGGAAGAAGCCGGACAAAAAAGCAAAGGCCCCCGATGCCGCGACCGAGGTCGCCGTTCCGCCTCCGGCCTCGGCAGATCCCCAACCGGCAGCGCGCGGTTTTCCTTTTCTCTTGCCCGATGCCGACATCATTGCTGCCCTGCGATGGGCCTATAAAAATCGCTTCACTGAGGTGACTAAAATTCTTAAAAATTTTCTTATCCGCAAAGAATATTTGCCCGTCAAAAATAAATATGCCGACGAACTGGGATTCCTGATTGGCCAGACCTGGGGAGGCATCGCCTTACAGGTCGCACTGGACGCCGGCGGCGATCCGCGCGCGAAAGACGATGCGCTCATGAAGCTGGCGTTCGACCGTCATAGCGCGCTGGCCGTGCGCGCCCTGCATCTGGCCGGCGGCAATATTTCCGTCATTACCGACGAAGACGTGACAAAAGCGGAACGCGAAGGCTGGCTGTATCTGGCGCGTAGCGTTCGCGACGCCAAGGCGGGAAAACTGGTCCAACTGCACGACCCCGCCCCCTCTCACCGCACCGTCGCCCTTACGCCGTAATAAAAAAGCCCGAAGCTTGCGCTCCGGGCTTTTCGGTTCATCGCGTGGAAGCGACTAAGGCGTCGGCGTATCGGCGGGCTTGCTCGCGGCGGTCTTGAGCGGCGTACCGTCGATATTGAACCGTTCGACCTTGGCCTTGGCCTCGAGGCCCTTCACGAGGTCGTTGGTCATTTCCTGGCCCAATTGGTTCGCGATCTGGTCCTTCACTTCGGCCATCGGCGGCGGGGACGACTTGCGCTTATCTTCGACCTTGATGATGTGGTAACCGAACTCGGTCTTGACCGGCTTGTCGCTGACCTCGCCCGGCTTCATGGCGAAAGCGGCGTCGGCGAAGGGCTTCACCATCGCGTCATGCAGGAAGTAACCGAGATCGCCGCCGTTCTTGGCCGAGCCCGTGTCCTTGGATTTCTCCTCGGCCAGCTTGGCGAAGTCGGCACCGTCCTTCAGCTGCTTGATGATGGCGTTGGCTTCGTCCTCGGTCGGAACCAGAATATGGCGGGCGCGGACTTCGTCCTGCGGCTTGAATTTCGCCGCCAGTTCATTGTAGCGCTGCTGGATCTTGGCGTCAGTGATCTTGGGCTGTATGGCGCGGCGGACATAGACCTCGGCGACGATCTGCGCTTCGGCATCCTTCATCTGGTCCTTGACGACCTTGTCGTTCTGCAGCTTCTCGGCATAGCCTTGCGCCGACACCAGCTTGGTAGCGATCAGCTTCTGCAGCAATTGCGGATAGAGCATCTGCGGCGGCATCTGTTGCGCCTGCGGGCCCATCATCTGCAATTCGTGCATGATATCCGAACGATGGATGGCCTCGCCATTCACGCGCGCAACCACGGGATCGCCGGCCGGAGCCGCGTCGGCTGCCAGAACCGGCAATGAAAAAGAGCTCAACAGAAGCGCGGCGGTCGTCAGCAGAATTCGGTTCGACATTGGGGTTCCTTTGGTTGATTGCCTGATGTTTGCCTGCTCGAGAGTTAATGCCTCCCGTGGCAAACATCAAGCCCGTCAAATAAGGCAGATTCAGGGCCACAGCATGGTATAAGCTGGGAAAAGCTAAAATTCCAAGCCAAATCGCCATTTAGAGGCCTGACAAATCCTGAAAGTTTTGTGTATAAAGGGGTCAACGAGCAGAGGCTTCAACCCGATTATTTAAAACTTATTGTCTTGTCCGGAATTGTCATGCGAAGATCCATCACACCCAATGATATGACGGCGATGGCGGCTAAGTTCCGCGAGGCCGCAGCCGCTATAGAGGGTATTCTTGAAATAAATACAATTTGTGAAGCTGCGGAAGCACTCCTCAAAAGATGCCAGAAAAAAATCGGAGTGACGCTTCAAAAAGAACAAGGTGAAAAAGAAAAATGGCTCACGATGCAGAGGGCCTTACAGGAAGCAGAAAAAACTTGTGAAGGCCGATTCGGCTTCGCCGTAGACTATATTGGGGAGTATAGCCGGGACAGCAAAACTATCCCCTATATGAAATTGATCGAAAATCCCGGCTTTTTTAAAAAAGCCGCCATAGAATTGGAACAAATCCCCAGATTTGATTCCGATATGCTGTTACTGGACAGGCATTGCAACAACCTCGCCAGCGGGAAGGATATCGTCAGGGAAGCGACGATTAAACTTATACAGACTGCCATGAATACCGTCCCCAACGATCCCGATTTCCGCTTTCTCCATAGAAAGGGTCGCTTGACACTTGATAAACTCATTACCCCCTCCCCACCTTAAAGCGGTACATACTAGCCAATTGTGATAAAGAGTATTTAGTCGGCAAGCAGTTTCCGCTAAAAGCTTGCATTTCCTTCCTGAAATCGCCATTTAGAAGCCTGACAAACATCCGGCACATATGATGATTACTTCCCTCGCCCGCAAGTTTTTCGGTTCGCACAACGAGCGCATCCTGCGCGCGCAGGATAAAACTATATTGCAAATCAACGAGTTAGAGCCGGAATTCCGCAAACTCTCGGACGCCGAATTGCGCGCCAAGACGGATAGTTTCAAGGCCCGCATCGCCGCCGGCGAAAAACTCGATCAGCTTTTGCCGGAAGCCTTCGCCACCGTGCGCGAGGCGGCGCGCCGCACGCTCGGCCAGCGTCCGTTCGACGTGCAGTTGCGCGGCGGCATGGTCCTGCATGAAGGCAAGATCGCCGAGATGAAAACCGGCGAAGGCAAAACATTGGTCGCCACGCTGCCGGTCTATCTCAACGCTCTGTCCGGCAAAGGCGTGCATGTCGTCACGGTGAATGATTACCTTGCGAAGCGCGACAGCGCGTGGATGGGCAAGGTCTATAATTTCCTCGGCCTCACGGTCGACTGCATCGTCCACGGCCTTAACGACGGCGAACGGCAGAAAGCCTATGCCGCCGATATCACCTACGGCACCAACAACGAATTCGGTTTCGACTATCTGCGCGACAATATGAAGTTCGCCTACGGCGATCTGGTGCAGCGCCCGTTCAATTTCGCCATCGTCGACGAAGTCGACAGCATCCTGATCGACGAGGCGCGCACGCCGCTGATTATCTCGGGCCCTGCCGAGGATTCTTCCACGCTCTATATGAAGATCGACGCGCTGATCCCGAAACTGGAAGCCGCCGATTACGACAGGGACGAAAAGAACCGCACGGTTTCCCTGACCGAAGCGGGGAACGTCAAGATCTAGGAACTGCTGGGCGAAGCAGGATTATTGGCGCCCGGCGGCCCGGGCTTCGCCGGAGGCTCCGCCGAGGCAAGCGGTTTGTACGATGCGCAGAATGTGCAGGTCGTGCATCACATCAATCAGGCCTTGCGCGCGCATACGCTGTTTACCCGCGATGTGGATTACATCGTTAAAGGCGACAAGGTTATCATTATCGACGAGTTTACCGGCCGCATGATGGAAGGCCGCCGTTACTCGGACGGGCTGCATCAGGCGCTCGAAGCCAAGGAACATGTGGCGATCCAGCGCGAGAACCAGACGCTCGCCACCATCACCTTCCAGAATTATTTCCGCCTTTACCCCAAGCTCGCGGGCATGACCGGCACGGCGCTGACGGAAGCCGCCGAGTTCGCCGAGATTTACGGGCTCGAAGTCGTCGAAGTGCCGACCAACGTTCCGGTCAGCCGCAATGATATGCATGACGAAGTCTATGGCACGCTGCTGGAGAAGAACGAAGCGATCATGCAGCGCATCCGCGATTGCCAGCAACGGAAGCAGCCTGTCCTCGTCGGTACCGTGTCGATCGAAAAATCGGAAACGCTGGCGGAGCTTCTGAAGAAAAACAAAATTCCGCATAACGTTCTGAACGCGCGTTTCCACGATCAGGAAGCCACCATCATCGCGCAGGCGGGCCGCCCCGGCGCCGTCACCATCGCAACCAATATGGCGGGCCGCGGCACCGACATCCAGCTCGGCGGCAATCTCGATATGCGCCTTGCCGAGGAACTGAAAGACATTACGGACGAAACGGCGCGCAGCGCGCGTGAAGCCGCCATCCGCAAGGAAATCGACGAAGCCCGCGAAATCGTACGCGCGGCAGGCGGCCTGTTCGTGATCGGCACCGAGCGCCACGAATCCCGCCGCATCGACAACCAGTTGCGCGGCCGTTCGGGCCGGCAAGGCGATCCCGGCGCGTCGATTTTCTTCCTGTCGTTGCAGGACGATCTGATGCGCATTTTCGGCGCTCATAACCAGACGCAGCAGATTTTGGCCAAGCTCGGCCTGCGCGACGGCGAGAAAATCGCTCATCCGTGGATCACCACCGCTTTGGCAAAAGCGCAGCAGAAAGTGGAATCGCGCAATTTCGATATGCGCAAAAACCTGCTGAAATTCGACAATGTGATGAACGACCAGCGCAAGGTCATCTATGAACAGCGCCGCGAGATTATGGCGGCAGCCGACGTCGCCGAAACCATCCGCGATCTGCGCGAGGAAGTCATTCACGGCCTCGTTGCCGCCGCCATACCGCCGCATTCCTATATCGAACAATGGGACCTTGCCGGTTTGAAAGAACGCGTCAAGGAAACGGTGGCGCTCGACCTGCCGATTGCCGAATGGGGGCAGGAAAACGGCATCGCCGAAACCGAGATCGAGCAGCGCATCATCAAGGCCGCCGACGATAAGGCGAACGAAAAACTGAAGATCGTCACTGAAGAATCGATGCGCCGCGCCGAAAAAGCGGCGCTGCTCGGCGTCCTGGATCAGGCGTGGAAAGACCATCTGCTGGCCCTCGACCAGTTGCGGCAGGGCATCCATCTGCGCGGCTACGGCCAGCGCGATCCGCTGAATGAATACAGCCGCGAAGCGTTCGGCCTGTTCCAGCTCATGCTCGGCTATATCCGCGAAGAAGTGACCAAAGTCCTGATGCACACCGAAATACGGTTGCCGACGCTGGAAGAAGTGATGGAACGCAGCCGCGTCGCGATGCAGGAACTACACGGCGCGGCGCCGGACGTTTTGCCCTCGCCGTTCGATCAGCCGCTGCCCGAAGGCATGGTGGTGCGCCATCCCGCCAATCCGCGCGGGGCACCTCGGGCCGCACAGGCGCCGGTGCAGAATGTGTTCGACGCGAACAATCCCGAGACATGGAAGCAGACACCGCGTAACGCGTTGTGTCCGTGCGGCTCCGGCAAAAAATACAAGCACTGCCACGGCGCGGCGAGCTGACAATCTTTTATAGTTTTCGTCTCCGAATATTATTCCGCGCCGGACGGCCGCGGCGTAGGACGCTCGCGCCTCTGCGCCTGCGCTGCAAGCGGCAGGGCGAGTAAGCCCCGTAAAAACACCAGCCCTTCGCCGATTGCCGGGTCGGGCTTCTGCGTTCGCGCGATGTCGGCTTCCATGTTGGCGAGAACATGGGCGATCCCTTGGGGATCCTTGCCGAAAACTTTCATCTCGCGCGTGCCGATGTCGCGGTAGGCTTCGAAAACAAGGCGGGGCGACAGCGGATCGCCGTCGAACAGGCGGAAATGGTCGGCGGCAAGGAGGCTTTGCGGCAGAAGCTTGATGCAATCGACCGCCTTGTCGCGGAAATCCTCCTCGGTGGCGGGACGCTGGCGCCGCTCTTCG
>JAATFY010000191.1 GCA_015654915.1 Rhodospirillales bacterium | reverse complement strand
GGCGGGCAGCGCAAGCACGATCGCCAATACAGCCAACGCTAACGACGGCGCCGTTTTCCGGGGAAAAAGATGGCGGATAAAATCAGCTTTCATTGAATGGAATCTCCATTAGTCGCTGTAAGAATTGCCGCGCGTTTCGACAACCAGAACCTTTTGACCCAGATGCGCATTCTCATGCAGTTCAGCAACCGGCTGCGGATGCGCACTCTCGAAACCGGATAAAAGGTTACGCACGGCATCTTCGAAAGTTCCGGTAAAACTGACCGAGGCCTGCAGTGGATAATCGTATTCCGCCATCCAGTTAAGTTCGATATTCGCGTAGTGTGACCAGGTTTCCATCACCTTATGTAAGCTGTCGCCGCGCTCGGCTTTCCAGGCGTCGACCATGGGTCCCGTACCAACAGGGGTTGAAACGAGCGGCGTAGGTGCCGCTGTCGGTGGCGGCAAAGGCGCGCCGCCGCCGACAAGAGAGGCAGCGGCACTAGCCGAAAGCAAGGGAGATTCGGCGTGGCCTATGGAAACCATCTGTCCCTGTTCGCGCATGGCGAGACCGGCGGGATCAAGCGCTTCTTTCAGCGTTTCGCGCCATGGTTTTCCGCCCTGAAAAGAAATCAGAACACCGAGGTCAACGTCAGGATCGACGGAAAAACCATAACCGGCCGGCAGCATCTGCCGTAATGCTACAGCCAATGGCACCTGTTTGGCAAAGCCGCGCACAATGTCCGATGAGGATGCGGAAGAGGAACCTGCGGGCGCCAGCAACGATGTTGCCGGAGCAATCGTGAGCGGAGCTAGAGGTTGTCGGCCGCCAACGGCCGGTGAAGCCGTAAGCGTGCCGAGGCGTTGATTAACTCCGGAATTTATATTGGTCGATGGCGTCCCAATCACTGCTGACGAAGGCGCCGGGGACGGAGCGTGATTGCCGTCGATAATAACCGGTGAAATAATTTCGGGGTTGGCAGTTACCATCGCGCCGGAAGTGGGCGCGGGCACGACCGGCACAAGACCGGGCGCTGTCGATGACCATGGCTGAATGGCGGGACTTGGCGACGGGCTAACGGTTTCCGTCGGAGAAACCCACTGGAACCCGGCTAAAGCAGGGGATGGAAGGGCAAGAATACCCAGAACAAAAAGCACTATTTTTGTCGATGTGAAGGAAAGCCGATTCGGCATGCGGGTGGCTCTTTTCCTGACGAATCATAAAGCGTTGAAGGACCTTAGAAGACTAACCGAGATCGGGCAATATACAGCGCTGGAAGCTACACGAAAGAGAGGTTTTTGCAATAGGCTTGTGGCATTTTGGCAACAAGAATCGTTTCTATCCGTAATCGATCCAGCGCCTGAATGCGCGACGCTGGTTTGCGGGGCGATTACGACCCAAAGTCCAGCAGCGAAAAGCGCGCAACGACGCTTCGAACGTAAGTCCGCGGCGCTCCAGAATCCAGAAAAGCAACATGACGCTTAATGCCAGAATGAAAGTCCATAGGCGGGCATGAAGCAGAAAAAGAACGATGGCGATGAAGGCGCGCGCGTCGAGCGCGAAGAAACGCGCCGGTTTTTGCGTGTTGCGCCAATGGATATCCATCGTTTTTAGATCTCGTCCAGAGTGTCGAGATCATTCTCGAATTCGTCTCCGTCCGCCTCGTCGCCGGAAAAGCCCTTAGTGAGAAGCAGGTAGGTGCGGCGGTCGATGGTGCCCGCCTTGAACGCCTTGGTCGCCGTCTGTTCCATGGTCTGGCCGTGCCGTTGCAGAAGACGCTGCGTTTCCATCGTCCATTTCTCGATCGGCATATCGAGCAGCGTCTCGCGCGCGCTTTCGTCGAAAATCATATATTCGCGCAGGCCGAGGCGTCCGCCGCCGACCTTCGGCACCAGCGCTTGCGTCACGATCATGCGCAGCGTTTCCATCATCGCGCAGGCGCGTTCGGTGCGCTCGGCGGGTTCGAACACGCTGACCATGCGGCGCACGGTAGCGGCGACGCCGATCGTATGCACCGTGGAAAACACAAGATGGCCGGTTTGTCCGGCTTCGATCGCCGCCGATACGGTCTCGCGGTCGCGCGCTTCGCCGACAAGGATGATGTTCGGCTTGCGCCGCAGGGCATTGCGCACGCCGGCGGCGAAGCTCGGCAGATGGCGCGGGATTTCCGATTGCGCCACGAGGGAGCGCGGACCGGCAATCGCGTCATAGACATATTCGATCGGCGCTTCGTAAGTCAGCAATTTGCCGCAGCCCTGCTGGCGCTCAACCAGCATGCGGCAACCGGCCGCCAGCAAGGTGGTTTTACCGCTGCCGGTGGGGCCGGTGACAAGAACCAGGCCCTGACGCGGCGCCCAGTTGTCGATAATTTTTTGCTCGACGCCGAGATCTTTTAGCGTCGGCGGCAACGCGGGCAGACTGCGCAGGGTAATCTGCACGGAATCGCGTCCGCGGCTCATCACCGCCGTGATGTTGACGCGATAACGCATGCGCGTATTGCGGTCGGGACGGACTTCGTAGGACAGATCGAGATCGCGGCCCGACGCCAGCTTGGCCAGAGCGTCGGCGCCGTAAATGCGGCCGAGAATATTCGCCATATCGGCGGAATCGAGCGCGCGGCGCGTCACCGGAAACAGGACGCCGTCAACCTCGATATAAATCGGACGGTCGGTCTGGATCGTGATGTCGCTGGCTTTATGCGGTGCCGCCCACAGCAGCATTTCGTCGAGGTTTTCTTCCGACATGCGCAAGGGCTCGTTCGGCCAGGTCCCGATCCGGACCGACAGCTCGTCAATGCGGCTGGTTACCTTGTGGCCGGTGTCCATGTATTGCTCCGTGGAATAAGGGCCGACGGGCCGGTGATGGTCAGGCCGCGGTCGCCGACCCGCATCTCGCTGCCGCCACCCGTGACTCCGCGGTCGTCGGCGAGAGCGTAAGGCGGCGAAATCATGTTCTGCGCCAGCAATTCGCGGTAACGCACCATGCCGACAAAATCGCTGGTCATGCGATCAAGATCGGCTTCGAAGGTTTCCTCGGCCTGCCGGATTCCGGCGGCCCAGCCTTCCTTGACATAGTCGCGCCATGCGGCGCGTTCGTCGGCGTCCTTCGGCAACAGCAAGGCCGGCGGCGGCTCGACCCGGCCCCAGTCGCGCTCCAGATAAAGATGCCAGTTGCGTGCGGCGGTGACGATGCGCGCGACGCGGTTGATGCGATAGACGCGGTCGGCGACAGCGGCGGCTTGGCCCCCGGCCTTGACCAGCACGGCGCGCTGCGCTTCGGAGACGATCGGCGGCTCGATCAGAAGACCGGTCGGCGCCGCGATCAGAAGCCGCGCGAAATTAAAAGTTTTGTTGAGACTGACATCGTATTCGGCGAGCCGGCGCTGGATTTCGAACGTGCGGTAAGCGAGGCCGCCGCGCGCGCCGTAGGAAAGCGCCGCTTCGCGGATGGCGTCGCCGCGGATTTGCAGACCAACGGTGTCCGGCTTGATGTCGTCGAGGCCACTGCTTTGCTCTTCAAGATCCTGCAAGACCGGCGGCGGCGGCGCGGG
>JAATFY010000003.1 GCA_015654915.1 Rhodospirillales bacterium | reverse complement strand
GAAGCCCTCAAGACCAAACTGGGCGAAGAGCTCACTCAAGCGAACGACAAATTGGCGGACCAGCAAGCAAAGGCGGAAGGCGCGGCACAGGAAATTTCCACTCTTCAAGGGACGGTGGGAGATCAAGAAGCTCAGCTTGTTCACCTGAAGGAGGAGATCAAAACAGCCCAGGACAACGCTTTAGAGACGACACGACTGGTCGAAGAGCTACAGAAGGCCCTTGCTGAAGCTCGACAGGAGCTTGACAGCAAGGGCACAAGATTAGCCAATCTCGAAAGCTTCATGGTCACTCTGAGAAGCGATTCGGAGGACGATTAGTATGGATTCCGTCAGCCAACCGGTCCCCCTTCTCCCCGGCCCCTCGACTCAACGTTTGACGTTTAGCAAAAGGCCAATAACTAACAGATCTCGCAGTGTCGTGATATTAGACGTGATCTGGACGAATATCCTCGAACTTGTGGAGTCTCACTTCAAACAGGACTAGGAGGAAAAAGTTCTCGTAGATCCTTCTAGCTGGAGCAACCTCCGTAACTCGGAGCACCTCAAGCGACCGACGCAGATCCCATTACCACAGTCCAACTCTCCAGCAGCGAAGGCTATGCGCATCGCCGCTGTTCTTACCGTCCTGTCGCGTACCCTGCACAAGTACATCTTCCGTCCCGTCTACCTGGTGGACGACGATGGCGAGCTGAGCCACCTTTTGCGGGACTTGGAGAGCGAGGATCCAAGCAGGGAAATGCACCTTCGCGCCACCTTGCTTGCAACGCTGCCTGAACGGCAGAATATCAGCGCTAAGAAGCGGGTGCAGACGGTGATTAGGGAGGTCTCGTGGGTGGTCCAGCACCTGCTCGGAGCATTGCGCTACGATACCTTCTGTACGGGACTGGAAAATGCGTGCGCACTTGCCTGCAGCCAGTGGAGGAGGATCCAAGAAGCGCAGCTGAAGATCGAGCCGTATTTTGGACCGCCATACGACGAGTACGACTGGCAAGTCCTTCCTCTGGCCGAATTCGAAGAGACGGCCGGCGCTCGGTTGGAGAACGGCGTATCATCTACGGGCACCTCAACGCCACGATCCGAGAAAACAGCCGGGGCACAAGCCGACGAGGGGCAGGATGAGAAAGAAGGGGTTAATGGGGAAGAGAATGGCACTGTGGGTGACGCAGGAGCCGACTCGGGCGACGACACGGATACCAATCACTCGGAGCTGCCGCCCGAAGACATCATGCTCGTCGTGTGGCCGAGCATGTGCGTCGTGGAAGGCGGCGAACTTCAATCAATCACCCAGGGGCTCGTCATCTCCAAGGACCAGGCGAGAGTTGCCTATCACGAAGTGAGAGTTCGACAGGGGCCGAGGTCCAATACGAAGAAGGCGAGGACGATGTCGAT
>JAATFY010000006.1 GCA_015654915.1 Rhodospirillales bacterium | reverse complement strand
GGGAGGGCCCCATCGCGTCAGCGATGGGAGGGTGAGGGCGAAAATCGGGAGGCTGAATCGTGCTAGAGAAAGAACAACTTCTGGCCATTGGCAACGCACGGCTCCGCCGTCAGGCGACCTATGCCAGCGTCAGCGTCGCCCTGATTTTGATTGCGGCCAAACTCTACGCCTATTTCATGACGGATTCGGTGGCGATGCTGTCGTCATTGCTGGATTCGACCATCGATCTGGTCGCGGCGCTGGTCACGGTTTACGGCGTGGCCGCCGCGCTTCAGCCGCCCGACCGCGAGCATCGCTTCGGCCACGGCAAGGCGGAACCTTTGGCTGCCTTGACGCAGGCCGCCTTTATCGTCGGCTCATCGGTATTGCTGGCCTACGAGGCGCTCAGCCGCCTTTATCATCCGCATGACATACAGAACGAAAATCTCGGCTATGTCGTGATGGCGCTGGCGATTGCGCTGACGATCGTGCTGGTTATCTTCCAGCTTTACGTTATTCGCCGCACGCGTTCCATGGCTATCGGCGCCGACCGCGTCCATTACCTCGGCGATCTGGCGATCAATCTGGCCGTTGTGGCGGCGTTTGGCCTGTACCAGATAACGGGCCTTAACTGGTTCGATCCGGCGTTCGCCATCGCCATCGCCGCCGGCATGACTTTCAGCGCTTTCCGTATCGCCGCGCATGCGCTGACCGTCCTGATGGACAGGGAATTGCCTGACGAAGACCGCGCCAAAATCAAACAGATCGTGCGGGCACAGCCGCATGTGCGCGGCCTGCACGACATGCGCACGCGTTCGGACAGCGACCGGGTCTTCATCGAATTTCATCTGGAACTGGATGCCGACATGACGTTGCGCACCGCGCACAAAGTCGCCGATGCCATCACGGACGCCCTGCATAAGGATTTCCCTAACGCGGATATCCTGATCCACCAAGACCCCGCGGGGCTGGAAGAAGAACGGCTTGATACACAGATTGCGGGACGGGGGTAGAGAAATTTATTTATTTCGGCTTCGGCGTATAGGAAAGAATGGATTTTGGTTGAGAACGCGGTTCACTTAATAATTTGAGCGCATCTTCGAGGCGTGCGCCATCCGGCAAAGCAACGTTCGACAGGGGAGGGGCCGCATGGGCTTGGCGAACGACGCCCCGACGGTCGACAGGAACATCCGAAGGAAAGCTGCGTTCATGACTATGGCGAGTGACCGTCCGGCCCAATTTTTTAATATGCATGGGATGTTCTATGACTGATGTAATGCCCAGCATCTGTTTAACCTGTTTGATCTTACCCTTTCTTATCGCTTCTTCGAGATGGGGGCCAATCTCCACTTTAATGGGATGCAGTGGAAATTGAGGACGCAAACCCACCCGCACTCTTCCTCTGTTCTTGCGGAATTCTTCGATGCGTTGCTGGTGTTCTTCGGGCGTTTCGGGACGGAACAACTCGGTGTTGAAGCGGCGGCTGCCTAAAATAATAAGCATGGAAAGTAATTCGTCAGAGCGTTTATTCATGATGCCGATGGAACGATTGATATTGTCGGGATTCGGGTCTTTCTGACGCCGAATGGCTTCCTCAAAATCAATGCGATCCCTGTAGATCGTTATCGGATCGTTTGTTGGCAGGGCTATGGCCCGCATTCCACTGGGAAGAGGTTTATCGATTATCTTATAATAATACGTGGCAACGTTTAGGGCATCCGCTGAAACGGTACACCAATGTGCAAGTCGAAGGCGCGAGTTATCGGCGTCCTTATAGGGCATCTCCAGCCAGAAATTTTTAAAAGGAATGGCAATGCGCGCGAAAGCGGCCAGCCGTTCTTCGCGCGGTACGGTCGATACAAGCGCAATAAGGCGATTAACGGTTTTGTCTGTCGAAAAACGTTTGAGCGGTAATCGGTCTTCCTCTTCACCGGTACCGAGCAGGGCCTCGAATTCACGGATCAGGCCCTTGCCGGCAATTTTCAGCGCTTTGTAATTTTTATATGTGCTAGCGACGAAAATATCCGAAACGGCAAACTCGGGACGGGATATCGTGAGAACTGCAGCGGTTCCATTGGCAAAATCAATGCGGGCATTTCCACCGCTTTGATTGTGTACCAGCTGATAGTTGGTTACGGCCAATTCCTGAGAAATATCTTTTGGCATATAAGGCGCCCAGTTCTTCTTGATACATTAAGCATCTTATAACAAAACAACCTAATAAAGCCTACCCAAATAACGCCTTTGACTTAATGCGGGAACTTTGATTACATCCCCTACATGTTGAAGTAATATTTTAATTGAAAGGAAAACATATGAGCGGGAGCCAACTTGCGGAAAGTCCCCAATCGGGCGGCTGGGGCGATGCAGAAAAAGCAGAATGGCTTGCAAGGCAAATAGCTCGAAGGCCCGATACTGGAAGGTCCTATAGTGAGGATGTTCTTGCCCACCTGAACGCGCTCCCATCCGAAACATTTACCGTGGAGCAATATGGTGCGCTCAGAATCGACCCCGATCGCTATCCGCTTTATCGTGTCCGCACGGGATCGCGGGACGCCAGCGCCCCGACTGTCGTGATCACAGGCGGTGTTCATGGTTACGAGCCCAGCGGCATCATGGGTGCCTTGCGGTTTCTTAAAGAGCGCGCGCCGAAATATGCGGAGGATAAAATCAATTTTCTGGTTTATCCGTGTGTCAGCCCCTTTGCCTATGAAATCGACCATCGTTGGAACTGGAGAGCCGAAGACCCCAATCGGAACTTCCGGCCTAATGGCAACTCTGAAGAAGCGTTGAAGGTTATGGAGTCAGTGGAAGCGATGGGTACACGTTTCCGTGCTGCTGCCGATCTTCACGAAACCAACTATCGGGATATCGAGCTTAGAAATGAGCGTGATTCCAGAGACGGTAAGCCTCCTTCGCCCGAGAATGAACGTATACCCGAAGGCTTCTATCTCTGTATGGCAAAAGGGAAAGACGTTGCATTGGGCCAAAAAATCGTCAAGGCCGCAGAAAGAGTGACCCCGATCTGTGCCGACGAACAGATTTTGGGCTATCCTAACATTGGTGGGGTCATCGTTCTTCATGATGTTGGAGATCTCTGCCAAGGCTTCATGCGCGAAAGAGCGGATTTTGCTATGACCACGGAAATGTATCCTGACAAGACACCCCCTAAGGTAGCTCAAAACGCGCAATTGGCAGCCGTCAGCAGGACAATTAAAGCCGTGCTAGCGCCGAATTTTGGTTGAAGGAATTTCTTACCAAAAATGCTTTTTTGCAAAAGCATGGCCTGCCGAGCCGTAGCGCCGTAAGGCGCGAAGGATGGTGCTGCCGATAGGAATGTACTTGCTGCGTCCGCTTCGCGGACTTGCTCCGTGGCAATTTTCTAAATTCACCTTCGCGCTTTGCGCTTGGCTCGTTAAGAAAATTGTGAACCTACTTCTCCGGTTCAATCAGCCAATACCATCTATATATGCCCCAAAGGGGCATATATAGATGGTGCTGCCGATAGGAATTGAACCTACGACCCCGTCCTTACCAACGTTGATCCCAATGGGGGTATTTCTACCTAATATCCTGACTTTTTTACGTTTCTCTATCATTTTTTGTCAAAAATCTTCATTTTCTCCCATTGGTTGCTCCCATTTGCTCCCAACGGAATTACTTTCATGCGTCACTGCGCTGATGGCTTAGGTGAGCGTATCCTTTCACGATAATAGCCTATGGGCATAGTTTTGGTTTTAAGAATAAACACGCTGCCGTTCTCAATTATTTCAGGTCTAATTGATTTACTCGTCTCATCATAGTAAGCGAGAACAAGTTCATTGTTGCGATATGTCCCTTCACTTGGGTAAGCGCTTATTTGTAAAATAGCTTCCTGACGACCCTGATTTGTAAAGTCTCCTACAGCCATATTGTGAATGATGTAGTTTGTGCCAGCTATCCAAAATTTCTTGTCTTCAATTTGAAGCGTTGGATTACCTTCGTAATCTCTAAAATTTTCGCCAGAGTGGTTTGTGATGCCGGTTTGGACTTTTAGATGCCCATTTTTCTCTTCGTCCTGAAAGGAAATTGGATAAGTTCGGAAAATATCTCGGCATGCCGGGAATCCTTCCAGGCAAGAAAACTCGTTCGAGTATTGTGTTAGATCACCAAAATCAATTTTGGTTCCGCTGTTTTCATTCGTATGGTTTTGTGAAGAGAATATTTTGAAGGCGCATGTCGTGTAAGCGTGTGTCTGAGAATTTCCGCCAATGGTATCAGCCGTATATTTCCATGCTCCTGACGTAAGGGTGTAAAGCTCACGGCAAGTTTGCGGGGTACGCTTTAACTTAAAATCTATATCTCCATTATAGAGAAAATAAACAGACCCCATGTCTTGGGGATAATAAGGACTCAGGGTTTCATCGGCGTCCAGAATGTTATCGACATCGATTGATGCATCTACAGTTTTTTGTTCCGCAAGCTCTTTAATGCGTTCGTCATAAACTGACTGCAGACATTTGGTTTGGTCAGATGGAATGAGTTTGTCCGAAGTTAAAACACATGCTTCGCTACGCAGTTTAAGCCAGACGTGCTGCCCTTTGAGAAAACTATCGAGGCGACCATCGCTATAATTCTTTTTGATTTCAGAAACCAGTTCACCAAGTTTCTTTTCTTGTTTGGATAGTTTGTCTTCGCCACAGATTAGCTTTTCGACTTTCGTTGTAGCCTTGGCACAATTGAAACTGGGGGTTGGAGACGCAATCGCTTTTTGAATAGGAATAAAACAAAACAGAAAAACAGCGAGAATGTGGGGCGAGGCAAACCGTATTGCTGTTCGTATTTTGTCCGTTACTTCCATGCGAAGCTCCCAAAGTTGCTCCCAAAAATGAGAACGATTTTAACCCAATTTAACCAAGAACTTTTTCTAACACTTTGATAAATAATGGTGCTGCCGATAGGAATTGAACCTACGACCCCGTCCTTACCAAGGACGTGCTCTACCCCTGAGCTACGGCAGCAAACCGGTGCGAAGGGCGGTTTTTGCCATAGTGGGCGGCCCAGCGCAAGGATCGGTATTGTCCGGCACGGTTTCATGGCCTAAACAGGACGGATGAAGCCCAAACAGCAGCCGAGAGCCAGACATTATTCGCCGGAACGTGAGAAACGCGTGGCCGCCGCCTTGCGCGAAAACCTGCTGAGGCGCAAGCAGCAGGCGCGGGAAAAGATAGGAACTAAAAATGACAAGAAGTAAAAAATACGGCTTTCTTTTGCCGTCATTCCGGCGAAGGCCGGAATCCAGAGGCAGATTCCGTCAAGGCCGCCAGAATGGATTGTTTATGTCACAAGTATGGAGATTAATTCATACTGTTATTCCAGCGGAGAGTCAGTCTGGATTCCGGCCTTCGCCGGAATGACGATTTTTGGAGAGGATTAAGCAATGTCCGTCATGCCCGACCACTGGATCCGCAATATGTCCGCCGCCAGCGGCATGATCGAGCCGTTCGAGGAAAAACTCCAGCGGCAGGGCGTGATTTCCTACGGATTGTCATCCTACGGCTACGACGCGCGCCTCGCGGACGAGTTCAAAGTCTTCACCAATATCGAAAGCGCCATCGTCGATCCGAAAAACTTTTCCGATGCCAGTTTCGTCAACCGCAAGACCGATGTCTGCGTCATTCCGCCGAATTCCTTCGTTCTCGCCCGCACCGTGGAATATTTCAAAATTCCGCGCGATATTCTCGTCATCTGCCTCGGCAAATCGACCTATGCCCGCTGCGGCTTGATCGTCAATGTCACACCGCTGGAGCCGGAATGGGAAGGTCATGTGACGCTCGAGATTTCCAACACCACGCCGCTGCCCGCCAAGGTCTATGCCAACGAAGGCGTGTGCCAGTTCCTGTTCCTGAAAGCCGATAGCCTGTGCGAAACGTCCTATGCCGATCGCGGCGGCAAATATATGGGCCAGACCGGCGTGACGCTGCCGCGCATGGAAGCCGATTATAAAGACAAAAAGGCAGGCTGATGGACAGCATGCGCATCAAGGGCGGCAAGCCGCTGCAGGGCAAGATTCATATCAGCGGGGCCAAAAACGCGGCATTGCCATTGCTGGCCGCCAGTTTACTTACCGACGAAACGCTCACGCTCGGCAATGTGCCGCATCTGGCCGATATCGCCACCATGGCCAACCTTCTCGGCCAGCACGGCGTCAATCTCAGCCTCAACGGGCATCACCAGAATAACGGTTCCGGCGGCCGCGTGATGGAATTGCGCGCGGATAAAATCACCAGCGTCACGGCGCCGTATGAGCTCGTGCGCAAGATGCGCGCCAGCATTCTGGTGCTAGGTCCCTTGGTCGCGCGTTGCGGCGAAGCGAAAGTATCCTTGCCCGGCGGCTGCGCCATCGGTAGGCGTCCGGTCGATATGCATATCAAAGCGCTGCAGCAGCTCGGCGCGGAAGTCGCGCTCGATAACGGTTATATCCATGCCCGCGCGCCGAAAGGCCTGAAAGGCGCCGAGATCGTTTTCCCGATGGTGACGGTCACCGGCACCGAGAATGTGATGATGGCGGCGGCGCTGGCGAAAGGCGAAACCACCATCATCAACGCGGCGCGTGAGCCGGAAGTGATCGACCTCGCGCAATGCCTTGTCGCGATGGGGGCGGAGATCGACGGCATCGGCTCCCACAAGCTGCGTATCACCGGCAAGGACCGGCTGCATGCCGCGCGTCACGACGTTATTCCCGATCGCATCGAAACCGGCACCTTCGCCATGGCCGCCGCCATCACGAACGGCGATGTCGAGCTGATCGGCGCGCGTCTTGCACATCTGCATAGCGTCGTCGAATTGCTGGGGCAGGCGGGCATCAGCATTACCGAAACGCCGCAAGGCTTGCGCGTGAAGCGCGTCAATGGCTTGCATGGCGTCGATGTGATGACGGAGGCTTACCCCGGTTTTCCCACCGATTTGCAGGCGCAGATGATGGCGCTGATGTGCGTGGCCGAAGGCGCTTCCATGATCACGGAAACGATTTTCGAAAACCGCTTCATGCATGTGCCCGAATTGCGGCGCATGGGGGCGAATATCACGGTGCATGACGCTTCGGCCATGATCCGCGGCGTGCCGCAACTGACCGGAGCGCCCGTGATGGCGACCGATCTCCGCGCGTCGGTGTCACTGGCGCTGGCGGGGTTGGCGGCGAAGGGCGAGACAATCCTCAACCGCATTTATCATCTCGATCGCGGCTACGAACGGCTGGAAGAAAAACTCGCGGCCTGCGGTGCCGACATCGAACGCGTTCGGGAAGCCGCATGAGCGAGAAGCCGCTTAAACTGAAGGCCAAAGATGCCGAAGATTTGCAGGTGATTTCCGCCGTGCTACAGGATGCCATCGCTCCGGTCTGCGATATGGTCTACAAAGCCGACGACAAAAATTTTGTGATGGTCGTGCATCGCCTGTGCCG
>JAATFY010000160.1 GCA_015654915.1 Rhodospirillales bacterium | reverse complement strand
TTCGTCACGCGGACTTCATCAGGGCCAGTTGCTTTATAAAGCAACATCAAACAGGCCGGACACATGACCGCAACACCTGCTTTTTTGGTTTCTCAGTCAAAAACCTCTTGACGCACAGGGGCCGTCCACACATGCGCCTTTAGTTACGGTCTGACCGCCTCCGGCGGCTGTAGCACAAGCTGTGCTACAGTTTTCAGCCCGAAATGCTTTGTGCAGTAGGTATCAAGAATTTGGCGAGAACCATTGTCCATTCCGTGAAACACTCGGCCAGCATGAGCATATGTTTGTAGCCTCAATTGATTGGTGTGCTAATCGGACTCCCGTCTTTCCCGTGAACCACCCTTCCCATTGGATCCATAAGCCACAATGAGTCTCCCTTGGGAGAATTAATCCAGTGCGGGTTTTCTTTTACAATGCCAATATACTCTTGGGAGGAAATTGGGGGATCAATCGGCCTCGGTTCTGGAAGTGGTGTCTGAAGAATTTTCCTCAGCTTTTCTAATCCGTTTTGGCACCGCAATTTATCTTTAACGTCTGACAATTGAGTGCATCCGTATTTCAGTGTAGTAAGCTCATTAACCGTGAGTTCAAGCGCCGAGAATGATGATCCGCCGACCACAAATAAGGGTTTTAATTTCTTGTCGATTGCGGAATCACAGTCTGCTTTTAGTTTGTCCGCATTGCCCAATACCTGAACGCAGCCATCAAACATTGCAAAGTAGTCTTGTAGTGTAAGCCCCTGAGTTTTTGCTGCACATTCTTCGTTTGCTGTCTTGAACGCGGCTGACGGCATCTTAAAAGCGTTCGCTCGTGCCAGACACGCCAAAATCTCATGGTAGGTGTAATCTGGGGTTTCTGGCGGGGAACCATTGGCAACGAATATGGGGGGTGCCGCAAAGGCATTCGGTAACACTATGCCATAAGACGCTAGAGCTAGCATCAGTCCGAGCAGCAGGAACTGGATCCTCACGATTACCCCCTTCGATTGCATGAAGCCAACCAGAGGAGAATCCTCTAGCGGCATGGCGCGCTCAATTTTTGATTAGTTGCTCGGCTGCACTCGACTCCCCGCCTTTGCCTTACTATCCTCGGCAGTATAACCTGACCAGAGGAGAAAACCATGTCTATTCAATTAGACGGACAAGGCAAACAGCTTCCGTCCAATTTTCCATATAAAGGGCAATGGATACTTGAGGGACGAATTTTTCTATTTCATCCAGAAAGCACTACACAATTAGGCGGCCCCCAATTTACCACGATATTCCATGACACAAATGGAAAATGGAATCTTGGTTTTGACGCTATGCAATTAGGGTGGGCATTGAAAATGAATAGCGATGATGTTTTCAAGGCTAATACCGCTAGAGAGTTAATCTTAGAAAGTGCCGAGGATGTTCCTGCCTCTATCGGCGGCACTCATGCCAAAAGATACATATTCCGCATTGGCGATAAGATTGCGCCCCTTACAGTTGAAGCCGGAGGGGCAAGCGGTACGGCCTAGTTCATTATGCCAAATTTTAATTTTCTTAGCTAAGGAGAAAGACATGCTGGCGAGCAAGTATTGCTAATTTTTGCTTACTCTGATTCATCCCCTTCGGCACGCCAAGTTATAATCCAGAAAAATCTGGAATGACCTTCTACTAAATTAACTATAGTTTTTATTGATGCAAGTATTTCGGATGGGCTTTCTTTAGTATAAATTCTTAAGGACCCTGTTACTTTTTGAAAAGAACCACGAAAATGCAAAAAGCCGGATTAAATCGACACCCTGAAATGAAGGCGGGGGAAGTCTTTTTTCAGTGGTGCTTTCATTCTGCCGCAAGCCGAAGTGGTAACTCATGTTTTCATATGTATCCATACGATACGCTAAGGCTGGGGACCGTTGCGTACGACAAAAAAGGCGAGAGGATTCCAAACGGCGTCCGGCCTGTGTACGTGCAGACCAAAGAACTTCTTAGCGACGGCAGATACGCGGCTGTTTCCGTGGATGGCGCTATAATTTCCAAGACGAACATGCGTTCCAACATCGAAAGAAACATGGCCGATAGCCTCCGGGCGCGTATGGCGAGATCGATCGCCGGGCCGAAATTCTAGAAAAATAGAGCGGAATTAGCGGTAAACTTTGCGTTTTGATCCCCGCCGAAACCACGCTATATCCTTGCCTTCCTGCGGAGACATGGCCGAGTGGCTGAAGGCGTCGGTTTGCTAAACCGATATAGGGGGTAAACCCCTATCGAGGGTTCGAATCCCTCTGTCTCCGCCAGGGTTTTGTCCGCTCCCGTTTTGTCCGGACACGCCTGATGGCTTTGCACTACAAAACCGGCTCCGTGATAAAAGTCCGCGACCGGATGCAGAAAGGCTACTCTTATATCCTAGCCGCGCCGCCGGGGGAAAACTTCGCGCCCGGCTTCGAGCCGTTCTTTTCGCCGAAAGAAATGCTGAAGCTCGGCATATTCGAAGGGAAATATTGCAACGACTGCCAAAACGAGTTTCCCGCCGACTGGTTCAAAAACGCGAAAATGAGCAAGGTCGCCGATCCATCGCTCAACTGCTTCGGCGTCAAAAGCCGCCAGTCGCTGCAGGTATGGCGCCAAAAAAACTGGATTCTCGAGCCCGATCCGCGCGGCTGGTTTCAATGGTATTGCCGTTACTGGCTGGGGCGGCGGCTGCCGGAGATCGACGCTTTCCAGATCAAGCGCTGGCGGGCTTTCACGCGCCATGCGGCGCAGGTGAAGGCGAACTGCCCCGAACACTGCCTGACTTGCCGCCCGCGCCAAAGGCAGGCATTGCTGCAATGGTCCTATAATCCGTTCATATAATCAGTTCCCGAAAGAAAACGCATGAGCAAAGCCTTCACCAAAGAAACCGACGCCGGGGAAGACGAGCCCGAGGACGCGCAGCTTCTTCCGGAGGGCCAGAAGAATTACATGACCCCTCAGGGTTTCGCGTCGCTCAAGGCCGAGTGGCGCAAGCTGCTGTATGAAGAACGCCCGAAGGTGGTCGAGGTCGTGTCGTGGGCCGCGGGCAACGGCGACCGTTCGGAAAATGGCGATTATATCTACGGCAAAAAACGCCTGCGCGAAATCGACCGCCGCGTGCGTTACCTGACCAAACGCATCGAAAGCGCCGATGTCGTCGACCCGCAGCAGCAGAAAAATACCGATCAGGTGTTTTTCGGCGCGACCGTAAAATACCAACGTAAAAACGGCGAGAAACACATAGTCACAATCGTTGGCGTCGACGAAGCCGACCTGGCGAACGGCAAGATAAGCTGGATCTCGCCGGTGGCGCGGGCGCTGATGAAAGCGCATGAAGGCGATGTGATCGAGTTGCGCACGCCCGCGGGCATCGATGCACTCGAAGTGCTGTCGATCCGCTATAAAACCGACTAGGCCTAAACCAAATTCAACTTATGAACCAAAATAAGAAGTCACGTCATTCCAGTCAAGTGGCGAGTGGAGCGAGCCACGCGAGCCGAAATCCCGTTTTATTAAAAAACCAAACGGGATGCCCGCTTTCGCGGGCATGACGAATTGGTTATGACTCGCCCAGAATTCTTTCGATCCGGCGATCGGGGATCAGCCACATGAAAGCCACCAGTACGTAAATGACATCCGCGAGCCACGGGCACCGGAAAGCCAGCAGGATGGCCGCCAGATAAAGAACGGGCGAGATTTTTCCTTTCAGGTCGCTGCCGACGGCCTTCTTCAGGATCGACTGCGGCCCCTGCTCGCGGATAATCGCCGTCTGCAAAAGAAAATAAGCCAGCGCGGGCATGAACAGCGCCACGCCATAGACCACCGTCGGCACCACGGCAAAATGGTTCTCGCCCATCCATGCGGTGGCGAAGGGCATCAGCGAAATCCAGAACAGCAGATGCGTATTGGCCCACAGGATGACGCCGTTCACATGCCGGACCATATGCAGCATGTGGTGATGGTTGTTCCAGTAGATGCCGATATAGATGAAGCTGAGCGCGTAGCTGAGGAAGGCGGGCAGAAGGCCTTGCAGGTCGGCCCAATCCGCGCCGTGCGGCACTTTCAGTTCCAGCACCATGATGGTGATGATGATGGCGATAACGCCGTCGCTGAAGGCCTCGAGCCGGTTCTTTTGCATCAGGAAGCGGTTTTCAGGACGGGCGCGGCCCACGCCGCGTCATCGTCTTCGGATTTGGTGTTCTGCGCCAGCGCGTTTTCCGCTTTGTGCCGGGTCGGCGCGGTTTGCGGCGCGGCCTGGGCATTGTGGCCGGTCCATTTCAGGACCGGCTGGCGCGCGGCGCGGGTTTCGTCGAGGCGGCGACGCGGCGTGAAGCGCGGCGACTGCCTGAACATCTCCGTCTCGCCCTGCTTGGCCTTCTGCGCCAGATCGCGCATGGCCTTGATGAAGGCGTCCAGCGTTTCCTTGCTTTCGGTCTCGGTCGGCTCGATTAGGAACGCGCCATGGACGACGAGCGGGAAATACATCGTCATCGGATGGAAGCCCTTGTCGATCAGCGCCTTCGCCATGTCGAGTGTGCTGAGGCCGGTATCTTTCAGGAAACGGTCGTCGAACAGGGCTTCGTGCATGCAGGGGCCTTCAAACGGCGCGCTCATGACGTCTTTCAGGCTTGCCAAAACATAATTGGCATTCAACACAGCATCACTCGCGACTTGCCATAGGCCATCGGCGCCGTGGCTGAGGATATAGGTCAGCGCGCGGACGAACATGCCCATCTGGCCGTGGAAGCCTTTCATCCGGCCAAAGGGTTGCTTGCCTTTGGCATCGGCGGCGTGCTCGATCAGTTGGAAATTCTTTCCGTCATGCGTGACGTAGGGCAGCGGGATGAAGGGCGCCAGCGATTCCGCCATCACCACGGGACCGGAGCCCGGGCCGCCGCCGCCATGCGGCGTGGAAAAAGTTTTATGCAGATTGATATGCATGACATCGATGCCGAGATCGGCGGGGCGCACGCGGCCGACGATGGCGTTGAAATTCGCGCCGTCGCAGTAAAAATAAGCGCCCGCCTTGTGAACAGCCTCAGCAATCATGACGATATCGCGCTCGAAAAGGCCGCAGGTATTAGGGTTCGTCAACATGATGGCGGCGACATCGGGGCCGAGCTTCGATTTCAAAACATCAAGGTTTACGCGGCCTTCCGCCGTCGCCGGAATGGTTTCGACCGTGAAGCCGAGAGCGGCGGCGGTCGCCGGATTGGTGCCGTGCGCCGATTCCGGCACAACGACTTTCGTCCGGTGTTCGCCGCGCGCGGCAAGTGCGCCCTTGATGGCGGCCATGCCGCAAAACTCACCATGCGCGCCGGCGCCCGGCACCATGGCGACGGCAGGCATGCCGGTCAACGTCTTCAGCCAATGCGCGAGCTGGTCAATAAGTTCCAGCGCACCCTGAACGGTGGAGATCGGCTGCAACGGGTGAAGATCGCCGAAGCCCGGCAGCCGCGCCATTTTTTCATTGAGGCGCGGATTGTGCTTCATCGTGCAGGAGCCGAGCGGATAGAACACGCTGTCGATGCCGAAATTTTTCTGGCTGAGGCGCGTGAAGTGACGCACGACCTGCGGCTCCGACAATCCCGGCAGACCGATTTTGCCTTTGCGGCGTGTCGCGCCAAGACGCGGTTTTGTTTTGGACGCATCGAAACCGGCGGGGAAATCGATGCCGGTGCGGCCTTCGGCTCCCTGTTCGAAAATCAGCGGCTCTTCCAGCATGATGCCTTTGCTGGCTTCCATCGCCGCGATGGCGGCGGCTTTCGTATCGCCCTGCTCGCTCATCGGCAGGCCTCCCGCAAAGCTTTGACAAGAGCGTCCATATCCTCGTCGGTGGTCAGTTCGGTCGCGGTTACCAAAAGCAAATTCGCCATGGCCTTGTTATCGGGATAGAGGCGGCTGACCGGCACGCCCGCCAGAATCGGCTGCTTGGCCAGAGCATCGACAATGCCCGCCGCAGGTTTCGGCAGCTCGACTGTAAATTCATTGAAGAAGCTGTCATTCAGGACGCGGCAGCCCGGTATCGCGGCCAGTTGCTCGGCAAGCTGGCAGGCCTTGGCGTGGTTCAGTTCGGCCAATCCGGTCAATCCTGCCTCGCCCAACAGGCTCAGATGGATGGTGAAGGCCAGGGCACAAAGCCCTGAATTCGTGCAGATATTGCTGGTCGCCTTCTCGCGGCGGATATGCTGTTCGCGGGTCGAAAGGGTCAGCACGAAGCCGCGCCGCCCTTCGGCATCGACCGTCTGGCCGCAGACGCGGCCCGGCATCTGGCGGATGTATTTTTCCTTGCAGGTAAAGAGCCCGAGGTAAGGCCCGCCGAAATTAAGGCCGTTACCGATGCCCTGCCCTTCGGCGACGACGATATCCGCGCCCATCTCGCCCGGCGGCTTGATGAGGCCCAGCGACATGACTTCCGTCACGGCGACAATCAGCAACGCGCCTTTCGCCTGACAGGCGTTGGCCAGCATCGTGTAGTCGTGAAGGCGTCCGAAGAAATCGGGATTTTGCACGACGACGCAGGAAGTTTGATCGTCGATTTGCGATGAGAGATTTTCGAGCGCGCCGGGTGATGGCGGCGCCTCATTGAGCGTGAAGCCGGTCGTCCGCGCCATGGTCTCGACCGTTTCGCGGTAATGCGGATGCAGGTTGCCGGACAGCACCGCGCGTTTTCGCTGCGTCACGCGGTTGGCCATCATCACCGCTTCGGCGCAGGCGGTCGGGCCGTCATACATGGATGCGTTGGCGACCTCCATTCCGGTCAGCATCGCCACCTGCGTCTGGAACTCGAACAGATATTGCAGCGTGCCCTGGCTGACTTCCGGCTGATAGGGCGTGTAGGAGGTCAGGAATTCGCCGCGCAAAAGAATATGATCGACGCTGGCGGGAACATGATGGCGGTAAGCGCCCGCGCCCAAAAAGGACGGGCACGAACCGGCGGCGACATTCTTCGCCGCCATCGCGCCGACCAGGCTTTCGACTTCATATTCGGGTTTGTGGAAAGGCAGGTCGGCAATCGGGCCCTTGAGACACGCCGAGGCCGGAACATCGAGGAACAATTCATCGACGCTGGCCGCGCCGATAGTTTGCAACATGGTGTCGCGGTCGGTTTTCGTCAGCGGCAAATAGCGCATCGGTTATCCCTGATTACGGATTTAAGCCTTTAAGATAGGATTGGTAATTTGCCTCATTCATTAACTGATCGGCCTGCTCGGCGTTGGCCGGCTTGATCTTGAAAAACCATCCGTCGCCCATGGCGGCTTCGTTCACCGTGCCGGGCGAACCCGCCAAATTATCGTTCACGGCGACGATTTCGCCATCGATCGGCGCATAGACTTCGCTGGCGGCTTTCGAGGATTCGACCACCGCCACCTGCTCGCCCTGCTTCACTTTTTTTCCCACCGGGGGCAATTCGACATAGACGATGTCGCCGAGCGCCTTTTGCGCATAATCGGAAATGCCGCAGGTGGCGACATCGCCGTCGAGGCGCGTCCATTCATGTTCCTTGGTGAAGCGGGTCTGGGCCATGAATTTATCCCCTGAAATAACGGTGTGGCACGAAGGGCAGAGAAACTATTTTTGCCGGCAAAGGCTTCCCGCGCACGATGAGAGAAACCGGCGTTCCGGCTTTGGCAAAAGACGTTTCCACATAACCCATGCAGACGGGACCGTCAACGCTCGGGCCGAAGCCGCCACTGGTTACGGTCCCGATGGGGACGCCATTGTTATCCACAATTTCGGTATGTTCCCGCGCCAGCGCCCGTCCCTCGGGTTTGATGCCGACCCGCTTGCGTTTTGCGCCCTCGGAAAGCTGTTTCTGAACGATGGCCGCGCCGGTAAAGCCGCCTTCCTGACGGCGGCGCTTGCCGATGGCCCAGACAAGATTAGCCTCGACCGGCGTAATAGCCGTTTCGAGATCGTGGCCATAGAGGCAAAGCCCCGCCTCGAGTCGCAGCGAATCACGGGCGCCGAGGCCGATGGGCAAAACCTCCGGCTCACCCAGAAAGGCGCGGGCGATTTTCTCGACCGCCGCGTTCGGCACGGAAATCTCGAAACCGTCTTCGCCGGTATAGCCGGAACGGCTGATGAAACAGAGGCTGCCGCTGATCGTGAATTTTCCGGCCTGCATGAATTTGAGTTTGTCCGGCGCGTCGCAAAAACGCGCGAGAACTTTCGCGGCTTGCGGCCCCTGCAACGCGATCAGCGAACGATCGTTAAGCATCATCGCCTTCACGTTCGGCAACCGGCTTTTGATGATGGCGAAATCCTCGTCCCTGCCGCCGGCATTGACGACGATAAAAACCATGTTCTGTTCGTCCGGCGCGGCGGGGCGCGTTACCATCAGATCGTCGATCACACCGCCCTGCTCGTTCAGCAGGAAGGAATAACGGATAGCGCCCGGCTCCATCTCCTGAAAATCGCCAGGCATGATTTTCTCAAGCTGGGCGCGGATGTCTGGACCGCCTTCCAGCACGATCTGTCCCATATGCGACACGTCAAACAGGCCGGCAGATGCTCGTACATGCAGATGCTCTTTCAGAATACCGGTCGGATATTGCACCGGCATTTCGTAACCGGCAAAAGGCACGATCCTGGCCTGCAGGGAAACATGCAAATCATAAAGCGGCGTGCGCCGGAGGTCGGTGAAGGCATCGGTCATGGGTATCGTGCGCCAAAAAAGGGTGGTTATTCCTAGGGCGGATTCGCTGTTTGGGCAAGAAATACGCCCGAAACAAACGATTCTGCGCCAAATCAGCACAGGGAGGCGAAAGAAAATTAACCATAATTTTCGCATGACCCCTACCTTTGGTTTTGTTACCAACGAGCAGCGTTAAAAATTTAGGAAAGAATATTTATTATGTTTCTGGAATGCGGCATTTATCTGTCGGTCTTCGATATCGAAAAGCAGCTTCGCCTCGTCGCGAAGGAAATCGTTCTTCCGGCTTTCAGGAACCTCGAGAACGTCAAAGTCACACTAAAAGCGCCTCACGATATTTCCACGGACATCGACGTGGCCGCGGAAAAAAAACTGCAGGAACTTTTGTGCCGCCTTATTCCCGGATCGGTAATGTTCGGCGAAGAAACGAACGGCGGAAAAGATTTCCGGGAAGTCGTGTCAGGCAACCGCTATGTCTGGGTCGTCGATCCTATCGACGGCACCAACGCATTTCTTGGCGGCAGAAAAGACTTCGCCGGCATGGTCACCCTGCTGCAGGACGGGATACCCATCATGTCGTGTATTCATTATCCGGCGCACAACCGGTCGCTGCTCCGCGATCCGGCATGGGGAGTAAATCCCCGCCTGCGCGACGAGAGAGACGGCATCCAGGAAGTGACTTACGAGAAGATATCGGATACGGCGAACACAGAGCTTTATGTCGATCATGCGCTGGAGCCCCACATCCCTCAACTCCAAGAGGCGGCGCGGCAACGGAATATCCGGCTTTCGTTCAAGGCCGGCGGGGCGGTCGTCAT
>JAATFY010000260.1 GCA_015654915.1 Rhodospirillales bacterium | reverse complement strand
GCCGCATCCGCGTGTCGGTGATCGCAACAGGCATCGATGCCGGTCTGATACAATCGCAACGTTCATCCAGCAGCGCAGGCGCGGGATCGCATCTGCGCGTCGTTACTCCCGAAGTGCGGAAAGCCCCTGTTCAGGCCCAGCCGCAACAGGTGGTAACGCCTTCGGTCATGGCACAGTCGCAATATTTCACGATGCCGCAAGCCGTCACGCCGCAAGTTCTGGCGCAGCAACCGGCTCCGCAAGCAGCGCCTGCACCGCAGGCCCAGCCGGTGATGCAGCAGCAAGCCGAAGCGCCGGTCGCGCAAGCGCCTGTGCAACAGCAGCCCGCACCGCAAGCCTACGCCCCTCAGGCGCAGGCTCCGCGTCAGGCCGAACCGGCTGCAACGCCGCGCTACAATCCGGCACAAGCCTATTCGCCGCGTCCGGCTACGCCGCCGCAGATGCAGGGCTACCCGCAGTCACAACAACAGCCGATGGGCCGTTCGGACCAGCCTGCCAACGCAGGCCACGCACCGTTCGATATGCGCGTCACGCAACTGACAACGCCGGCGCAGCAAGCCGCCGCCGACCAGCGCCGCATCCGCCGTTCGGAATCGCTGTTCACGCGAATTACCGGTTTCGGCCTCGTGCGTCCTTCGGCCCAACAGGAAGAAGACACTCTGGAAACCCAACTGCCCGACGAAGCCATGGCCGCCCAGCCGCGGCTCGGCATCGATCCGTCCGACCGTCCGGCTTTGTCCTCCGAGCAATCGGAAGATTTGCTGGATATTCCGGCCTTCCTGCGGCGCCAGACCAATCATTGATCGGCTGGAAGATTTTTGATTAAAAACGCCTGCCACTCACTCGAGAAAATGACGTTTCCTATTCGGGAACAACATTTCTCCGAGTGAGTGGCAGGCTTCTTTTTTGTCCGTTTTCCAACTGCCGCCGAGGCCTGACATGCAGTTTGAAATTCCCGCGCTGAAACGCAGCATGAAAATGTTCGGGGCGCTGCTGATTACTTTGTCGGTCATCACACCTGCCTCTTCTATCTTCGTCATCGCGCCGGGCGTGGTGCAGCAGGCAGGCACCGGCGCTTTCCTCAGCTTCGCCGCCGGAGCCATTGCCTGTCTTTTCACGGCGTTTGTTTATGCCGAACTGTCTTCGGCGTTCCCGCTCACCGGCGGCGAATATACCATCGTCGGACGCATCCTGGGCCCCCTGCCCGGGTTTATTATTCTCGGATTGAATTTTGTGACGCTGATCCTCGTCGTCACCGTTCTTGCCCTCGGCGTCAGCGCCTATCTTGGCGCGTTGTGTCCCAACCTTCCGCCGGTCACGACGGGTATCGTTACCGTCGTCGCAGGCGCGCTGTTCGCCATACTGAATATCCGGGCCAACGCCATCATCACCGGTATTTTCCTTGCCATCGAGATGCTGGCGCTGGTTGTTCTGTCCGTTCTTGGCTTTCTGCATGTCGAACGGCCTCTGTCCGATTTCTGGCTGCATCCGGTCCATTTGGGCAGCGCGGGGTCACTGGAACCGGCGTCGCTCGGCCTGATCGGGCTTGCGACCTCCGTTGCCATCTTTGCCTATAACGGCTACGGCACCGCCGTCTATCTGGGCGAGGAAACCCACGACGCACCCAAACATATCGCCCGCGCTATTCTCTGGTCGCTTGTCATCAGCGTGATTGCCGAAGCGGTGCCCGTAACGGCAGTCCTGCTTGGTGCGCCCGATCTGAAAGCCTTGTTCGGTTCGGAAAACCTGTTCAGCGATTTTATTGCCGCGCGGGGCGGCGAGACGCTTAACACGATCATCAGCCTTGGCGTAGCCCTCGCCATCATCAACGCCAACATCGCCAGCCTGCTGATGGTGGCGCGGATGCTGTTCAGCACCGGACGCGACCATGTCTGGCCGCATGCCGTCAATCGCGCCCTGACGCGCGTGCATAAACGGTTCCATTCGCCATGGATCGCGACGCTGGTTTGCGGTGCCTTGGCCGCGGCGGCATGTTTTATCGAGCTTAAGCTGCTTCTGGTTATCACTGGGACGACTATTGCCGTAATTTACGCGTCGTTATGCGTCGCCGTTATCGTCGGGCGCTGGAAGAATATTACCGGCCACGGCCATTACCGCATGCCGGGCTATCCGCTGCCGCCCGTTCTGGCGCTCATCGTTCTGGGTTATGTCGTTTATGCCAACTATATGGACGAGGCGATCGGACGGCCCAGCATATGGGCTACCATGGGTATAATGATTGTGTCGGCAACCTACTATTTCCTGATCCTGAAGCGGCGCGGTTCGTGGGTTTTGCGTGGGCCGCAGGAATAGAAATTACCCTTATTAATCAATTTGTTAACCAATGTAACAAACGGTAAGAAAGCTTGTCTTGGGTTCGGCCCTGAAATCGCCTTACAAACATGCAACCACTTGATTCATCTGGGCCTTCTTCCGGTCCGCGTAAACTTAAATATAAAATCGGGGACAAAAGCTGTGACGCCTTATGACGCAATGCAACCCAACCTGACTTCGGAAGCCCGCCTTCCCGCCGGAGCCGTTCCGGGCTTAACGCGTCCCGTGCTGCAACGGACCCTGCGCGGCCCGACGGAATGTTCCGGCATCGGCGTGCATTCCGGCGAGACGGTCACCTTGCGGCTGCTCCCTGCGCCTGAGAATACCGGCATTGTCTTTATTCGTACCGACCTGAAGAACGGCGCGCGTGCCATCCCTGCCCGCTGGGATCATGTCGTCGACACGCAGCTGTGCACGGTCATCGGTAATCCGCACGGCGGCACCGTTGCCACCATCGAGCATCTTATGGCCGCGCTTCATGCCTACGGCATCGACAATGCCACCATCGAAATCGACGGCGCCGAGGTGCCGGTGATGGATGGCAGTTCCGATCCCTTCGTGTTCCTGATCGAAGTCGCGGGTGTGGTCGAACAAAAAGCCGCGCGGCGCACGATCGAGATACTGCGCCCTGTTGAAATCGTGCAGGACGGCAAACGTGCTCGTCTCGCGCCCTCCGACGAATCCCTGTTTACCTTCGAGATCGAATTCGATCGCGCCCCGATCAGCCGCCAGCGTTACGATTTCATTTTGTCGGCCGACGGCTTCAAGAGCGAGATCAGCCGCGCAAGGACCTTTGGCTTCTTCGACGAAGTCGACCAGTTGCGCAAAGCCG
>JAATFY010000080.1 GCA_015654915.1 Rhodospirillales bacterium | reverse complement strand
TCGGCGCGCGCCAATTCGGCAAGGGCGCGGGAAGCAGCGAGTTTCATTTCGTCATTGATGGTAGAGGCGCGAACATCGAGGGCACCGCGGAAAATATAGGGGAACCCGAGAACATTATTGATCTGGTTCGGATAATCCGAGCGGCCCGTAGCGACAATGGCATCCTGCCGCACGCTGCGGACTTCTTCCGGCGTAATTTCGGGATCGGGGTTGGCCATCGCGAAAATAATCGGATTTTTGGCCATATCCCTGACCATGGCAGGCGTTACAGCGCCTTTGGCCGATAATCCTATAAAAATATCGGCGCCTTTCATGGCTTCTTCAAGCGTACGTAGCTTGGTTTCAATCGCATGGGCCGATTTCCACTGGTTCATGCCCTCGGTGCGGCCCTTATAGATAACGCCCTTGGTGTCGCACATGATGACGCTGTCGTGCGGCACGCCCAGCGCCTTGAAAAGCTCGACGCAAGCGACCGCGGCAGCGCCCGCGCCGTTGACGACCATCTTCAGTTTCTTGGTTGTGCGCTTGGTCAGGTCGAGCGCGTTGATGAGGCCCGCGGCGGCGATGATCGCCGTGCCATGCTGATCGTCATGGAAAACCGGAATATCCATGAGCTCGCGCAGGCGCTGCTCGATGATGAAACAATCCGGCGCCTTGATGTCTTCGAGATTGATGCCGCCGAAAGAGGGTCCCAAAAAACGGACGCAATTGATGAATTCCTCGACGTTCTTCGTGTCGACTTCCAGATCGATGGCGTCGACATCAGCGAAACGTTTGAAGAGAACCGCCTTGCCTTCCATCACCGGCTTCGACGCAAGAGCGCCGAGATCCCCGAGACCGAGAACGGCGGTGCCGTTCGAGATAATCGCCACCATATTGCCGCGCACGGTGTAGTCGTAGGCGGCGTCCGGATTTTCCGCGATGCGCAGGCATGGAACGGCGACGCCCGGCGAATAGGCGAGCGACAGGTCGCGCTGGGTCACCAGCGGCTTGGTCGGGGAAATCTGGAGCTTGCCGGGACGGCCCTGAGCATGGAAAGCGAGGGCTTCTTCATCGGTAACGCGCGTGTCTGACTTGGACATGATTCTTCCGAAACTCCGTTTTTCCCCTAAAGAAGCCGTTTTAGCACCTTTGGAATTGATATTGTTGACTATATTTTAGCGACTTGCCCGTAAAATCAACAATTAGTTAAAAATCTTTAACCACTTGCGTTCCATGATCGGACATTCCGCTCTAAACGCAGGCTGTCGATAGGCAAAGTCTTGCAGCTACCCTTTCCTCAATCCATCTTTTTTTCTTTCGCATGTGCGAAGACGCATGCGGATCTCGCTCCCCGAATACGGCACATCCTGTCTTGTAGCCTAATTTTTCTGGCGGCTTTGTGTAGCCTTTTCCCAAATTTGGCCAGCGCCGCCAATATTGTCGGTTGGGTGCCGAACGGCAACCTGAGCGATATCAACGAAAAATCCGCGAGCCTTGTTTTTGGCCTCTTAATGGGCGTCATGCTTACGGCGGCAGCCTATCTGTTCTTCATCTGGGTGGCGATGCGCGACCGCGGGCAGGTTTTCCTGCTCTGCTTGCTTTTATGCCTTAGCATCAACATCGCCAGCACCAACGACCTGTTGATGAATCAGGTTAGCTTCTACAGCGAATCCTCGCGCGGCCTGTTGACCAATTACAGCATGATTTTCTCATGCATCTTCAGCGTGTTCTTTACCTACTACTTCCTCGAAATCGAAATCAACAACCCCGGTTTTCGCGTCCCCCTGTTTATCCTTAGCGGCCTTCTCTTTCTTCTGCTGCTCTATTCGGTTTTCGACCAGACCTTGGTGCGTTTCGCATTGCCGGCGCTCAGCACGGTCACCATTGCGGTCATTCTCGCCTGCGATATCGCCAGCCTGCGGCAAGGCGTCAGCGGCAGCTTTACGCACATCATCGCCTTCATCTTCTTCCTCGCCGGCGCACTGGCCGAACCGCTTTACAATCTCGGTTATATCGACAGCACGGAAGGCAGCAAAAACATTACCTATGCGTCCTATTCAATGGCCGCCCTTATGTTCGCCATCGTTATCGCCAGCCAGTTCGCGGCGCGCCAGGAAGAGAAGGAAAAGGCTCTGGCCACCAGCAACGAACGTTTCACGCTGGCAACGCGGGGTGCCAACGAAGGCCTGTTCGACTGGAACCTGAAGACCGGCGAGGTCTTCTTTTCCGATCAGTTTCGGAAAATTATCGGACTCCGGCTGGAAAACACGCCTGAAAGCCTCAAAACATGGATGCGTATGATCGTGTCGTCCGACCGCCGCATCGTGCGCGAAGCCTTGCGGCGTTTCCGCCGCAATTCCGAAATCAGCATCATCAATATAGAATACCGTATCGTGCAATCGAACGACAACCGGCGCTGGCTGCATTCCAAGGCCGTCGCCATGCGCGATTCCTATTCCAAAAAAATCGTGCGGCTGGTGGGATCGACCAGCGACATCACTGCCCGCAAGCAAAGCGAAGTTGCTCTGCGCGCCAGCGAAGCGCGTTTCCGCAGCATTACCGAAGCCCATCCGGTTCCCGTCATGATCGTCGGCCTGAGCGGCCAGACTACACTATACGCCAGCCCAGGCGCCGAACAGCTTTTGGGATTGGAACAGAACAGGCTGTTGTATGAAACCATGGAACGTTTTCTTCCTGACGCCGAAGCCCGGTCGGATATTCTTGAAGCCATGCATCAGGGCAAGGAAGTCAATCTCAAGGAAGTACAGCTGAGTCGAGGCGACGGCAGTATATTGGACGCGGCCCTTTCGGCACGGCGTATTAGTTATCAGAATGAGGACGCAATGGTGATCGGCCTCTACGAACTGACCGAGCGCATGCAAGCGGAAGCCCAGATCGCTCAGCAACATGAAGCCCAGCAGCGGCGCAAGAAAATGGC
>JAATFY010000055.1 GCA_015654915.1 Rhodospirillales bacterium | reverse complement strand
TCGGAAGTCGAGCATGTGCTTGCCACGCAAACCATAATCATGAAACCGGCCAAGAATATGCGCGTGAATGTCGAGGGCGATTTGCCGCTCGGCGTCACCGCCAAGGATCTGATCCTTGCCATTATCGGCGCCATCGGCACGGCGGGCGGCACCGGTTATGTCATCGAATATACCGGCGCGGCTATTCGCGCTTTGTCGATGGAAGGCCGCATGACGGTCTGCAACATGAGCATCGAAGCGGGCGCGCGTGCCGGATTGATTGCGCCGGATGAAACAACTTTCGCTTACCTGAAAGGCCGACCCAAAGCGCCCAAGGGCGAAGCGTGGGATAAAGCGGTGGCTTACTGGACAACGCTGCCGAGCGATGCGGGCGCGCATTACGACAAGGATATTACCATGGATGCCGCCAAGATCGTACCGACCGTAACGTGGGGCACATCGCCCGAAGATGTTGCGCCCATCACCGGCACTGTGCCCGATCCAGCTTCGGCGAAGGACGACGAGAAAAAACAGTCGATGCAGCGCGCGCTGGATTATATGGGTTTGAAAGCGGGAACGAAGCTGACCGATGTGCCGGTGGACAAGGTTTTTATCGGTTCCTGCACCAACGGGCGGATCGAGGATTTACGCGCGGTCGTTGCCGTCGCCAAAGGGCGGCATGTGGCAAAAAATGTACAGGCGATGGTGGTGCCGGGCTCCGGCCTCGTGAAACAGCAGGCGGAACAGGAAGGGCTCGATAAAATTCTGATTGAGGCCGGTTTCGAATGGCGCGAGCCGGGATGCTCGATGTGCCTTGCGATGAACGAGGACCGCCTGCAGCCGGGCGAGCGCTGCGCCTCGACCTCCAACCGCAATTTTGAAGGGCGTCAGGGCCGCGGCGGTCGCACGCATCTGATGAGCCCCGCCATGGCGGCAGCCGCGGCGGTTACCGGCAAATTGACGGATGTGCGGGGATTAGCCGACGTATGCTGAGAAGCTTGGCGTTACGGGGAAATGCCGTTTTTAGTGCGGCACGGTGAAACTTATGGTAGCGTTGCGGCGAATGGGTTCGGCACCGGGTTTGGCGCCCTTGCTGCCGATGGAGTCTTCCTTGCCAACCGTTAGTTTTATGCCGTCCTTGGCCGCCACATCCGCCGCGAGTGTTTCCATCTCATGCATCCGGGCATCCGAGATTCTTTGGTTAGCCGTTGCTGATCCCGGTGCGTCGGCGGAAGCGCCAAAATCGACTTTAAGTTCGGTCAAACCACCCGTTCTGTTGCCCCTGATGGCCTTGAATGTTTTGTCGAGATAGTCGCGAACTCGTTTTTCGCTGTCGGCGCTCATGTGGGAAGCGCCTAAGTCGTAGTAGCCGGTGGCATTAGGTTGTTGGGGACCGCTTGTATTTACAGTTTGCGTGTTAGCCGCTTGATTGTCCGGCTTGGGCACGGGTGCCGTGGCCGTGCCATTCGGCTCGGCTGCGGGTATGGTTAACATTGGTGCATTGGCGTCCCAATGCACATTTCCGCTGATCTGCCGAACATGGCCGCTTATTTCATTTAAAGCGGGGACAGTTCCTGAAGATGTTCTTCCACCAACGCTAACAGTGGTCAACAATCCCTTGACAATGAAAGATCCTGAAGCGTCGTCAGGATTGACCTTTTGTGAACCGAGTATACTAAGCGCCGATTCGAAATTGCTTAAATCATTCTCTTTTAGGTGAAGACCAGCAGACGTGGCTCCGCTTGCATATGCAGCGGCTTTGCCATCAATAGTGGTTGCGTCCGGGAGATCTGAGGACTTAAGGCGTTGATCCAGAACTTTCAGCCTTGTCAGATCTATGGCTTCAAGTTTGAGAAGAGCTGCGTTCTGAAGCTTCGGATCGAACTGCGTGACTCCCAGGGATGTAAGAATGCTTTGGGCGATCGCAGGTGGCGTACGGTGATCATACGTGTTGGCGTAGTCTTTTTGGGCGCGATAGATATTTATTTCATCTATCTCGTGTTCCCTGAAGATATCCAAACCGTTATCATATCCTCTTAGGGCTTTTTGTGCCGCGATGAGGGCTATTACGGCATTTGGGTCGGCGGCAGGCGTTGCCTGCCCCATCTTTGTTTCAAGGGCGTTTAAAGAATCTACGAATTTATCGAGTTTCGTAGTTCCGGAGCCATGGTTGTTACTTTCTTCGGTGCTGTAATAGTTTTGTCCAAGCGCAACGATTTGTGCGGCAGCGTCAGACTGACCCAGATCAATATCTTTTAGCGATGGAAGGTCGCTCATAGTGCTTCTCCTAACCAATCAACATTGCCAATATTTTCCATATCTTATGTATTAAGGGTGAATGATCGATTAATGTGTCTTCAAATTGGATGTTTTATATGGTGAAAAATCGGTAAATATTTCTGGAAATATGGGCTCTTTCAATGGTTCCTTAGTGCTGGAAAACGAGGTGTGTTTCTGCAATTATTACTTTCCTGTTAACTAAGGACCACTTGTGCTTGGCGGCATTAAAAAAAAGAAGAGGGTATCTTGCAGTCTTTCACCAAACTTACCGGCGTCGCGGCGCCTATGGCCATGGCGAACGTCGATACCGACGCGATCATTCCCAAGCAGTTCCTGAAAACGATCAAGCGCACAGGGCTGGGCAAATATCTTTTCAACGATCTGCGTACCAAGCCGGACGGCAGCGAGAATCCGGATTTTGTGCTGAACAAGCCGCCCTACCGCAACACGCAGATTTTAATTACGGGAGCTAATTTCGGTTGCGGATCGAGCCGCGAGCATGCGCCTTGGGCGCTGCTCGATTTCGGCATCCGCTGCGTCATCGCGCCGAGCTTCGCCGATATTTTCTTCAATAATTGCTTTAAAAACGGGGTTTTGCCGGTGGTTTTGCCGCAGGCGCAGATCGATCAGCTTATGGCGCTGGCCGAGAAGGGCGCTTCGATAACGGTCGATCTCGAAACCCAAAGCATCACGGCTTACCCAAGCAACGTCAATTTCGCTTTCGAGGTCGATCCGTTCCGGCGGCATTGCCTGCTGAACGGCCTCGACGATATCGGCCTGACCCAGCAGCACGCTTCGGACATCGCTTCCTATGAAGCACGGCAAAAATCCGAGCGCCCCTGGTTGTGAGTCGGACCGGATCCTTCTACCGGTTGGGGAAAGTTTCCGGCCAAAGTACCCGCCAAGTAGAAACCAAATAATAAAAACTATCCGTTAGTGACAACAATCTGCCGCTTTCAGGTAAGCGAACGAATTTTATTTTAACCCAGATATTACTGGATAAAATCAATATTTTGGATTATAGTAAAAAGCATGAGACGAAGGTTCGTCCTATGCAAATGCAGCATGTAAATATACCGTTGGTTATTGTGGGGGTGTTTCTGGCTCTCGGCGCCAATCTCTGGATGCGCCAAGCGCTGGGTTCGTATATGGAAGTCGATGGAATGTCTCTGGCTTTTTATTGTGTCGCCAGCATCGGATCATACAAAGACTGCCCTCAAATCTGGCCTGCCGATATGCAAGACATTGTCCAACACGCCAGCGTCCTGTTTTATATTGGCGTTTATCTCATTGTTTGGGGCCTTTTTATTTCCCGCAAGACCATTCCCCGCTCGCAAGTCTAGATAAAATCGGGCTTGTACCCCAACCTCCCGAAACGTTACAACTGACCGGTTCCGCACGGCGCGGGTACTGTTAACGTTTGCAGGCTCATGAGCAAAAAAATCCTTTTTCTTCCCGGCGACGGCATCGGCCCCGAAGTGATGGCCGAGGTGCGGCGCATGCTGGAATGGTTCGCCGAGAAACGTGGTCGCACGGTCGACATTGCTGAAGACGTGGTTGGCGGCTGCGCGATTGAGCGCCATGGCGTTCCGCTTGCTCCCGAAACACTGGCGAAGGCGCAAGTCGCAGATGCCGTCATGCTGGGTGCCGTCGGCGGCCCGAAGTGGGCCAAGGCACCCTATGACAAACGTCCGGAAGCAGGCTTGCTGGCGTTGCGCAAGGAAATGGGTCTGTTCGCCAATCTGCGCCCCGCCATTGTGTTCGAAGCGCTGATCGATGCCTCGACGCTGAAACCGGACATCGTGCGCGGCCTCGACATCATGATTTTGCGCGAGCTGACCGGCGGCGTTTATTTCGGTGAGCCGCGCGGCATTTCGGATATCGGCAACGGCGAGCGCCGCGGCGTAAACACGCAGGTCTATACGACGCAAGAAATCCACCGCATCGCTCGCGAGGCGTTCGAACTTGCCCGCCAGCGGCGCAACAAGGTCTGCTCTTCCGAAAAAAGCAACGTGAAGGAAAGCGGTTTGTTGTGGCGCGAGGAAGTCACGAAACTTCATGCTGCCGAATATAAGGATGTCGAACTGTCGCATATGTACGCC
>JAATFY010000071.1 GCA_015654915.1 Rhodospirillales bacterium | reverse complement strand
GCTGCCGGCGCGGGCGGCTTCTGCTGCATAGCTGGTCGTTGCCCGACGGTTCGCGTCCATGGTCTTGTCCAGGGCCACCAGGTTCGTCTGATTGGTCATCGCGACCATCCGTTCGAGAGTCTCGTCGGTTGAGCTGGGGGCATAACGCAATTCATATTCTTGAGCCATAATCGTCCGTCCTGCTTGAGTTTGATTCAACTTTTCGTCTTGCTGATAAACCAACCTTAGCGGCGAATCTTGAATCCGAAGTTAATGTCAAAAACTTTTTTCGGTTTTTTGCAAAATTCTTTGCCTCATAAACTTCAGTATTTGCTAGGGAATCTTGAGAAACTATTAATCGGTGAGTGATAGGCTATAATAGAAACCCAATAAAAACCGCACTATTCCGCGAGGCCCCGATGTCCAGCATTTTAAGTATCGCCATCAGCGGCCTGAACAACGCGACGACTCGCATCGCTAACGCCGCGTCAAATATAGTTAATGCTTCGTCAACACCGGCTGCGTCAAAGAACGCGGGCAATTCCGCTGCCGTCGATCTGAACGCCGAGCTTGTCAACGGCAGCATCGCCAAGGTCGAATACGGCGCTAATGCCGCCGTTATCAAAGTCGAGAACAAACTCGAAAAATCCCTGGTCGATATCAAAACGTAAAACCCGATTACCGCCATGCTGATCCATGCGTCCTGCGTCGTCCTCGCAAACAAGGCTGTTCTGATTGCGGGGCCCGCCGGTGCCGGCAAGTCCGATCTGGCGCTGCGCCTTATCGATGATGGCGCGGAACTTGTGGCGGATGATCAAACTGCCTTGCGTATCGAAAACAATCTCCTCATGGCGTCCGCGCCGCCTGCGATTGCCGGTTTGTTCGAGGTGCGGCATGTTGGGCTCATGAAATTGCCTCACCGTGCTTCGGCGCCCGTCGTTCTTTATATCGAACTCGTGCTGCCTGCGGAAAAGCTGGAACGCTTGCCGGAACCCGACAGTATTTTCCTGCTTGACCGTGCGGTGCCGCGCCTTAGGCTTCCCTCATTCGCCGCCTCGACGCCCGCTAAAATCCGCGCCGCCCTCCAATATCCCTTCGTAACGGACAGTGATGACTGAAGCCCCGCCGCCCGCCGTTCCCGCCAAGCGCCGCATCGTGCTGTTAAGCGGCATGTCCGGCGCGGGTCTGTCCACGGTGCTGAAAATATTCGAGGATCTGGGATATGAAGCGGTCGATAATCTCCGCCTCGGCCTCATACCGGCGCTGATCGAGGACAAGAATGTCGGCAATGCGCTTGCTGTTGCCATCGATACGCGTAACGCCAATTTCGCCGTCGATGATTTAATCCGGATGGCGCAGCAATTGGCGCAGCAGCCCGACCTTGATGTCAAACTGGTGTTTCTGGAATGCTCGGACGAAACGCTGCAGCGGCGCTTTACCGAAACGCGGCGGCGGCATCCGCTGGCGCTGGATCGCCCTGTTACCGACGGCATTCGCCGCGAGCGCGAGATGCTGTGGCCGCTGCGCAACGAAGCCGACCACGTTATCGACACCTCGCTGCTGTCCATCCATGATCTGCGTCGCCTGGTCGTCGGGCATTACCAGATGGCCAGTGAAGCAGGGCTAACTTTATTCGTTACATCCTTTTCCTATCGCCACGGTGTGCCGCGCGAAGCCGATCTCGTGTTCGACGTGCGGTTTCTTGCCAACCCGCATTGGGAGGCCGATCTGCGTGCTTTGAGCGGCAAGGATGATATGGTCGCCGATTATATCAAGCGCGATCCCGACTATGCCGGTTTCATGGATCATATAACCGAGCTCCTGCTGCCGCTTTTGCCGCGCTACCAGCGCGAGGGGAAAAGCTACCTGACGATTGCGATCGGCTGCACCGGCGGCCGCCACCGTTCGGTCTTTATTACCGAGCAACTGGCGATGCTTCTGGCCGCACACGACTATATTGTCGGCATCGGCCATCGCGACCTCGACCGTGGCGCGAATAAGGCGTAAGCTTTCTCTTCATTATCGAAAGGATTTTCCAATGATCGGCATGGTTCTGGTGACGCATGGCGCGATAGGCGCCGAACTTCTGAATGTTCTCGGACATATCGTCGGCCCCCAGCGGCAGGCGCTGGCCGTGGGCATCGGCGCCAACGACGATATGGACGAATGCCGCGGCAAGATCATGGCCGCGATCAAGGAAGTGAATAACGGCAAGGGCGTCGTCCTGCTGACCGATATGTTCGGCGGCACGCCCAGCAATCTGGCCATCGCCGCCATGCCGCAGTCCCATGCCGTGGTTCTGGCAGGCGTCAATTTGCCGATGCTGGTGAAGCTGGCCTCGGTGCGCGTCACCATGCCGCTTCTGGACGCCGTGCGCGAAGCCGAAATGGCGGGACGCAAATATATCCAGCTTGTGTCGGAAAATCTGGCGCCGCCCAACACCACCTCGGCCGCCTGAGGATTGCCGATGCCGGAACCTGTCGGTGGAGAGTTATGCAATATCGCCGTGATCGCCAACCAACGCGGGCTGCATGCGCGCGCGGCGGCGAAGTTTGTCAAAACCGCCGAGAATTTTACGGCCGAGATCATGGTTGTGAAAGACGACATGAAAGTTTCGGCGCGGTCGATCATGGGGCTGATGATGCTGGCCGCCGGTTGCGGCACGCAGATCAAGATTTGCGGCACGGGGCCGGACGCCGCCGACGCGTTGGTGGCGCTTGCCGAACTGGTAAAACGGAAATTCGATGAAGAATGAAAACGAACATAAGGAACAGGGCATCGGTATTGCGCCGGGCATTGCCATCGGACCCGCTTTTGTCATCGACCAGACCGGCGTGCCGGTGCCGGAATACGAAATTCCGGCCCATCAGGTCGAGAAAGAACTGAAACGGCTTCACAGCGCCATCGCCAAGACGCAACGCCAGCTCAGTCAGCTCAAGCAGAAAGCGGAATCACTCCCCGCGGGCGCGGAGGATATCGCGCTGCTGCTGGAAGCCTATAAAGGCATGCTGTCGGGTTCGCGCCTCGTGCGCGGCGTCGAGGAACTGATCCGCACCAGCCGCATCAACGCCGAAGCGGCGATCCAGCGGCAGATCGCCGCGATCAAGGCCAGCTTCGCCGCCATGGACGACGCCTATCTTGCTGCCCGCGCCGACGACGTGAAAGAAGTCGGCGTGCGATTAATTCGCCATTTGCTGCAGCAGCATTATAATCCTTTCGCCGATGTGCCCGCGGGCAGCGTGATCATTGCCGAGGAAATCACGCCCGCCGATACCGCGCTGATGAACCCGGAACATGTCGCCGGATTTGCAACCGTGCTGGGCGGGGCCGAAGGCCATTCGGCAATCATGGCGCGCGCCCTTGGTCTGCCCGCCGTGTCCGGCGTTGGCGGGTTGATGCAGGGCGTGAAGGCGGGCGACACAGTCATTATCGACGGACGCGAAGGCCATGTCGTTATCAATCCCGACGCCGCGACATTGCATCATTACCGGCAGGAAGCGGCGAAAAAAGACCGCGAGGCCAACAAACTTAAATCGCTCAGGAATGTTCCGCCGCTTACGACGGACGGCAAAGCGGTCGTGCTGCAAGCCAATCTCGAATTGCCGCGCGATATCGACGCCGCGCTGGAATCCGGCGCGTCGGGCATCGGGCTTCTCCGTACCGAGTTTCTCTTCATGAACCGGCCCGATTTGCCGGATGAGGACGAGCAGTTCGAGACTTTACGCAAGCTGGTGCATAAACTTGGCGGCAAACCGGTAACGATCCGTACGCTCGATGTCGGCGGCGAGAAACTGGCGACGGCTTTTGGCGATGCCGTCGGCGAAAGCGTCAATCCGGCGCTTGGCCTGCGCGCAATTCGTTTGGGCCTCAAGGAACCGAAATTGCTCGACACGCAACTGGCGGCGATTTTGCGCGCCAGCGCCCATGGCCCGGTGCGCATTCTTATTCCCATGGTATCGTCGGTGGCGCAGATGAAACAGGTGCGCGCGCGCCTGCTGCAGGTCGAGCGGCGTCTGCAACGGCGCGGGATAAAAATACCGAACATCCCGCCGCTGGGGGCGATGATCGAAATTCCGGCGGCGGCGCTGGCCGCCGACGCGCTGGCCAAGGTGTGCGATTTCTTCGCCATCGGCAGCAACGATCTGACGCAATACACGCTGGCGATCGACCGCGGCGACGACCGCGTGGCGGATTTGTACGATCCGTTCCATCCCGCGGTTTTGCGTTTGATCCAGTTTACCGCCGCCGCCGCATGGCGGGCGAATATCCCCGTCAGCCTGTGCGGCGAAATTGCCGGTGACCGCCGCGCCACGGCTTTGCTGCTGGGGCTTGGTTTGCGGGAGCTTTCGATGGGGCCGTTGCGCTTGCCGGCGGTGAAGCAGGAAATTCTGCAACTGGCGATGCCGCAGGCGGTCGCTTTCGCCGAAACCGTGATGGCGCAGACCGACGAAGCGGAGATAAAAGCGCTTTTGCAAAAAGGCGCTATCGCAGCCGAAGAAAATGTCCGGGACAAGCGCAAGCGCGGCGCCTGACCGTTTTCAGCTCAGGCCCCACAGGATCCAGCCGCACAGCAGGCCCATGCTGAATCCGGCCAGCACCGTCAGGCTGTAGGCACGCATGAAGGCCCGGTTGTTGTTTGTGCGGCCTGTCACGGCGTTCACCCGATCCCGGAAGGCTTAAAGTTATTGTCGCGCCATTCCAGTTTTCGCAGCGCGCGCACCGCCGCTTCGGCGTGGCGCTGGTAGCTCCGGAAGGCGTTCATGTCTTTTTCCATGCAGCGGTCGAGGCTGTCCCAGCCTTCGGCCTGCGCGATTTCACCGATGATGGCGGTGGCAAAGGCGGCGTCATCGAAAGTGCGGGAGAATGTCGGTTTCTTGCGGTTCATGGATGACCTTTTGTGGTGTGTCAGAACAAGAGTATTTTACTCTTATATAAGAACATAACACTCATGGACGATGTTTTCAAGATACAGAACAGTCTGTACATGATAAAGTTTGGTCAAAATTTGAGGCGCCGGGCGCGTGAACTGGGTTTTTCAGACGCGGAAGTTGCCCGCCGCTCTAATATAGAAGTGCGGCGGTACGGCCATTATGTAACGGGTTTGCGGGAACCGCATTTGGCCCTGCTGCTTAAAATATGCGCTGTTTTGCATATCAGTCCTAACGAAGCCTTGGGGTGGGAAGCCGACAGCGCCTCCCCGCAGGGGCGCCGGCCCAAAGACCCGTTCGACAGGCTGAAACGCCGATTGATGGCGGCGGCGAATCATATGTCCGAACGCGAACTGAGCATCGCCGTACGCCAGATCGAGGCCTTGAAAAAACGGTAATGAGAAGAAAAACAGCGCAGCACATCCACAATGCCATCGTCGATATTTTGATTGAACGGCGGAAAGAGCGCCGACTGTCACATGAAAAACTGGCTTCTCTGGCAGGGGTGCACAGGACGACAATATCCCATATCGAAAATCGCCGCCGTAATCCGACGCTTCTGGTCTGTCTTAAACTGGCGGAAAGCCTTGGTTGTTCGCTGGCCGAGATTGTCAAAGCCGCCGAAACACGGGGTGCGCCGGACGGCAGAAAATAGGGTGGTCTTAACATCATCATGCCAATGGAAATCGGCGCGCTGCGCTCGCCAATTTTCCGGAATGACAAAACTTCGAAGTAAGATACTACCTCACAAGACATTGCGTTGATTAGCGCCGCAGCCCCTGCTAGAACCACGGCACATCTTTTCCCGCGAGGTTCATCATGTCCCCATCCGCCGCCCAATCCGCATCATCTGCTCCGGACTTCAAGGTCAAGGATATGAGCCTTGCCGCATGGGGCCGCCGCGAAACCACGATTGCCGAAACCGAAAGGCCGGGCCTGATGGCGACACGCGAAGAATACGGCGTATCGAAACCTTTGAAGGGCGCGCGCATCGCCGGTTGCCTGCACATGACGATCCAGACCGCCGTCCTGATGGAAACGCTGATCCATCTCGGCGCCTCCGTACGCTGGTCGTCCTGCAATATTTTTTCGACGCAGGATCATGCGGCGGCGGCGATGGCCGCGGCGGGTATCCCTGTTTTCGCGTGGAAAGGCCTGACGGAAGAAGAATATTGGCAGTGCATCGACCAGACCCTGTTCGGGCCTGACGGCTGGAAACCCAACATGCTGCTCGACGACGGCGGCGATATGACCATGCGCGTGCATGAGAAATTTCCCGAGCTTCTGAAAGACATTCGCGGCGTGTCGGAAGAAACCACCACCGGCGTGCACCGTCTTTACACGATGATGGAAAAGGGAACGCTGAAAATTCCCGCCTTTAACGTCAATGACAGCGTGACGAAATCGAAATTCGATAATCTATACGGCTGCCGCGAAAGCCTGGTGGACGGCATCCGCCGCGCAACTGATGTGATGATGGCGGGCAAGGTTGCCCTCGTCTGCGGCTATGGCGATGTCGGCAAAGGCTCGGCGGCCAGCCTGCGCAACGCGGGCGCACGCGTGATGGTCACGGAAATCGATCCCATCAATGCCCTGCAGGCGGCGATGGAAGGTTATCAGGTCACGACGATGGAGGACGCCGCGTCCGTCGCGGATATTTTCGTCACCACCACCGGCAATGAGGGTGTCATAACGCTGGAACATATGCGCAGGATGAAAGATCGCGCCATTGTCTGCAATATCGGGCACTTCGATTCCGAGATCGAGATCGAGGCTCTCGGCAACATGAAATGGGAAGAAGTGAAGCCGCAGGTCGATGAAGGGGTATGCCCAGATTGCAAGCGCCTGAACGTTCGGGCCTAGGGACGCCTCGTCAATCTCGGTTGTGGAACCGGCCACCCGAGCTTCGACATGAGCGCGACTTTCCCCAACCAGACTTT
>JAATFY010000088.1 GCA_015654915.1 Rhodospirillales bacterium | reverse complement strand
TCGGCGGTCGAAAAGACCTGGCTCTTCTTGGTCGGAATCGTGGTGTTGCGGTCGATCAGGCGCGTGAAAACCCCGCCCAATGTTTCGATGCCGAGCGACAGCGGCGTTACGTCGAGCAGCAGGACGTCTTTAACGTCACCCTTCAGCACGCCGCCCTGAATGGCAGCACCGACGGCGACGACTTCGTCGGGGTTGACCCCGCGATGCGGTTCGCGGCCGAAGAATTGCTTCACGGTCTCGATGATCTTCGGCATGCGTGTCATGCCGCCGACGAGGATAACCTCGTTGATGTCGGACGCCTTGATGCCCGCATCTTTCCGCGCGAGGCGGCAGGGCTCGACGGTCTTCTGCACGAGGTCGTCGACCAGCGATTCCAGCTTGGCGCGGGTCAGCTTGATGCTGAGATGCTTGGGTCCCGACTGGTCGGCGGTGATAAAGGGCAGGTTCACTTCCGTCTGCATGGCCGACGATAGTTCGATCTTGGCTTTTTCCGCAGCTTCCTTGAGGCGCTGCAGTGCAAGCCGGTCCTGACGCAAATCGATGGCCTGTTCGCGCTTGAACTCGTCGCACAGGAAATCCATGACGCGGTTGTCGAAATCTTCGCCGCCCAAGAAGGTGTCGCCGTTGGTGGACTTAACCTCGAACACGCCGTCGCCGATTTCAAGCACGGACACGTCGAACGTGCCGCCGCCGAGATCGTAAATCGCCACAGTGCCGGACTTCTTCTTTTCCATGCCGTAGGCAAGCGCAGCCGCCGTCGGTTCGTTGATGATGCGCAGGACTTCAAGACCTGCGATCTTGCCGGCGTCCTTGGTCGCCTGACGCTGACTGTCGTTGAAATAGGCAGGAACCGTGATGACGGCCTGCGTCACTTTTTCGCCGAGATAGGCTTCGGCGGTTTCTTTCATTTTTATCAGGATGAAGGCCGAGATTTCGGACGGGCTGTAATTCTTGCCGCCGGCTTCGACCCATGCGTCGCCGTTCGAATTCTTGGTAATCTTGTAGGGCATCAAGTCGATGTCCTTCTGCACCATCGGATCGTCGAAGCGGCGGCCGATCAGGCGTTTGATGGCGTAGAGCGTGTTGGTATGATTGGTGACGGCCTGGCGCTTGGCAGCCTGTCCGACCAGACGTTCGCCGGAGCCCGTGAAGGCGACGATGGATGGTGTCGTGTTGGCGCCCTCGGCATTGGGAATGACCTTCGGTTGCGAGCCTTCCATGACGGCGACGCAGGAATTGGTGGTGCCGAGGTCGATACCGATAACTTTTGCCATTGTCTTTGATCCTTTCCGATCCTTGAAGCTTTGGGGCTGTTTTGCCCGTAGGGTCTTATATAGGAAGCATTTTCCTTCGTACAATGGGCAAAACGGAAAAATTTATACGCTAACCCATTGTTATTTATAGATAAGCTAGGGATAAAGCAGGACAAAGAGCCGCTTTTTTATTCCGTCCGCTATTCTTTGCCAGCGCCGCCACAACCGAACCCTCAACGGCTGTTCGAGGTGCCGCCCGGGCGGGCGGTCCCCGATGCTTGAACTAAAACTCTCGTGTGCCCGTACCGGAAAGGGACGAACAATATAAGGCACGATGCCGTTTTCCCAGAACCGGTCCATGGTCTGGTCGGCGGGCATGAAAATCCGGCGGCCATAATCGAGCATACGCCGCGCCCCTTCCAGCCGGATCAGATAGCCGCAGAATCCCAGAACATGGATATTGAGCCGGTACAATTCGCCCTCGCTTAATTTCGCGATCAGTTTGCCGCGGTCTTTTTCATTCTTCGGATTGACCACCCGTCCGCGCGTCGAAGATAGCCGCACGACATTCCATGATGGATTTGGCTCGGCCAGAAGTTCGCCGATGATACGGGGCAGGGACGGATCGATTTCGATATCGTCTTCCAGAATTAAAGCCGCCGGAATGTTGTCACGCGCCATGCGCTCATACAAACGGTAATGGCTGAGGCAGCAGCCGATTTCATTATCCAGCATGGGATGGCCGTAAATGCGTAGGGCTTTATCGTTGTCATAGGCGGCGCGGTCGGCAGGAGTGAGTTTGCTGCCGTCGGTTGCGGGAATGAATTCGGCCGCCATACCGAGGCCGCCGAGCAATTGCTTCATATAGTCGCGCCGCGCGGCATCGCGCTCCATATTGATCACAAAAACCGGATAGGACGGAGACGCCATGACTGTTTTATGGGGTTTTACGGAATTTTAGAACCAAGCCCTATTTGAAGTGAGTCAAGTCAATAAGTTATTTCGTCATTCCCGACAAGTTTTGTTTGCGTCAGCAAACAAAACGCGATCGGGAATCCCGTTTTATTGACAAAACCAAACGGGATGCCCGCTTTCGCGGGCATGACGACTTTATTTGAATGACTCTTGATTCTAGGCCGAGGTATCGACTTTGGATTGCTGCGCGCCCGTGCCTTTGGCCACCGCCACCAAGGCTTCGCGCAGCAGGCGGTCATGGATGGCATAACCGGGCTGCAGCACCTGCACGACGGTGCCGGCTTTCTGTTCGGGATCGTCGACTTCCATCATCACGCGGTGGAAATTGGGATCGAAGGGCTGGCCAAGCGGCTCAAGCTTCTTGATGCCGAAGCGGTCCAGCGCCGCCAGCAACTGGCGCTCGGTGGCTTCGATGCCGGTGATAAGGTTTTTCAGCGCTTCGTCGGTCGTGTTTTTCGGGGTGGCGTCGAGGGCGCGGCGGAAATTGTCGGAGACGTTCAGCATTTCGCGGGCAAAATTGGCGACGGCATATTTCGCCGTATCCTCACGTTCTTTCTGGGCGCGGCGGCGCGTATTTTCGGCTTCGGCCAAAGCCCGCAGCACCTGATCCTTCAGTTGTGCGATCTGCGCGGCGGCTTCCGGCGGAATGGGCTTGGGCTCGCTGTCGGCAACCATGCATTCGGATTCGGCGGCCTCGATAGCCTCGTTTTCCTGTTCGTCGTCGGGTTGGGGGCGCGGTTCGGTCATGGTTGATCCTTGAATGCGGGTCCTACTTCTAACTTTCTATGCTTGATGTTACAAGTTTTGATGTAAAGGCTATATTGTCATTATCCTTCTGTATTCAAGGCCAAATGCCCCAGTTTCCCCAAACGGTTAATAGCGTAGGCGTTATCGTCGGACGCGACCTGATCGGCGATGCGCTGATCAAGCTGCCGTTCTTGCGGGCGCTGCGGAACGCCTTTCCCAAAGCCGATATCAGCTGGATCACCAGCCAGGGCGTTACTGCCTATTCCGGCCCTCTGCGTGAGGCGACGAGGGTTCTGATCAATCACGTGTATGAACAGCCAGCGTGGCTGGAAACGACCGCAAAACCCCATTCGACCGGCGCGGCGCCCCATTTCGATCTCCTGATCGACACGCGCAACCGGTGGCACGAAGCGCGTCACGCCCGCCGTGTTCCGCATAAGCTGTTTCTGGCGACCGCCACGCGCTTCCTGTTTTCGGAAAAACGTCCGTCTTTCTGGAAACGGCGTCCGCGGCATATGTGCGACCGTTTGCTGCAACTGGTGGAACTGGGTGCCGGGTTCGTTCCGTCTTCGACCGGCGCTTTGCCGGTTCCGGAAAATCTCATGCAACTGGCGCGAAAAATTTTACCGGAAGGACAAACCTATGTCGGTCTTGCTATCGGTGCGGCAGCCGGTGATACGGTGAAAAAGCTTGTCGAAGGATTTATCACTCCCATCGTGCAATTCATCGTTGGCTCACGTGACGGTCTGGAAACAGCCGAGTGGCAGCTGCAACTATTTGGACGGACCGCCGATTTTAAATGGGGGGCATTTGTGTCGTCGTTAATTGCCTTACTCGCCACGGCTCTGGTCATCTACTGGATTATCCATGTACTCAAGCTTGATC
>JAATFY010000134.1 GCA_015654915.1 Rhodospirillales bacterium | reverse complement strand
GATAAACAATTTCATTTTCTAGCTTCTGAAAATCTGAATACACATCCTGCAGCCCATATCCCGTACCGTGCAGAGTTCCCAAAACCTCGGCCAAGCCCGAGATGAAAAGTCCGAACGCGATCCCCAACCTCGCATCGGATCTCGAAGTGAGGCTGCTTTCCGATAGGCCCAATTGTTTTTCTGTATCCCATCGAAGATGATGGTTCATGAGCATTCCAAAGGTTCCCACGAAAGCCACTATAAAAGCGATTATTCTCGTTTCCTGATTAAGAAATATATTCAGGACGGCGTTGGCCAGAACAGTGGCGGCAGCCGCTACCGAAAATTCACCTTTATTTTTGAGTTCAAAGCTCATGTACGATCCGAAATATAAATCAGGTTTTCAAAACGATAGTTTGTCCGCGGTAAGATAGCGCCGTAGGGGTTTCGGGATTATCTGCACGCCTTACAAGATGATTACCTGCTTCTCCAAAGTTCAATAATCTCGGCACATGCCAGGAAGGCATTTCACCATAACCCGCAACCCCCACCATCCCAGAGACAATCATCCCGATAATCATGCCAGCGCCAGCCCGCGCTATAGCCACTCTCTGGTCTTTTGGAGCCCCCATTAATTTTAGGACACCAAATCTGGCCGCCTGCGAAAGAAGAATTACCGGAATAAATCGCAAAATATCTTTGGGCGCCTCAGGGCCATAGGGGGTGTTAATGGAAAAAAGTTCTATGGCGGTACACGCCGCCAAGGAAACTATGAAACCAAATTTAGTCGGATTGTTTCGCGCAAAAGGTTGAATATTCATTTCAATATGATATTGCTGTTTAAAAAGTTTCTATGCACCGTTTATCACAAGATCGGCCCTAAAAATACTTTCACGGAATTATGGTTAACTCCCGCGATATTCCCGTCCCAAATCCGCATACTGGCTGGCGCGGAGGTCGAATTGGGCGATGTCGTCGGGGGTTAAATCGCGCCAGAATTTGGCCGGGCTTCCGGCCCATAACTGCCCTTTACCGATTGTTTTTCCTGCGGTCAGCAAGGCACCGGCTGCCAGCATCCCGCCGCTTTCGATTTTGGCACCGTCCATCACGGCTGATTTCATGCCGACGAACGCATTGCTCTCAACCATACAGGCATGCAGCAATGTCATGTGGCCCACGGTAACATTATCGCCGATGATCGTCGGGTAGCCGCCTTCGGGAATTTTACCAGCCCCTGCCCCCATCCGCGCGGGCTGCAGGCCGCTGGCGACATGGATCACGGTGCCGTCCTGAATATTTGTGCGCGCGCCAATGCGAATGACATTCACATCGCCCCGCACGACACAGCCGAACCAGATGGAGCTTTCAGGCCCGATTTCGACATCGCCGATGACCACGGCCCCTGGCGCGATAAATGCGCTCGGGTCGATCTTCGGCATGATGCCACGGTAAGGAAGAATGATGGGCTTATCAGTCATGATCGGCTGCCTTCCAGATTGTATCTGCCATAGTGCGATATAATTTCGCCACAGCGCTGTCGGGTTGCGACTGCACGATGGGATCGCCCGCATCTGATGTTTGGCGAATGGCAATCTCAAGCGGGATTTCACCCAGAAACGGCACGCCCAGCGCCTCGGCCTCGTGCCGCGCGCCGCCATGGCTGAAAATGTCGCTGCGCTCGCCGCAATGCGGGCAAAGGAAATAGCTCATATTCTCTATGATGCCCAGCACCGGCACTTCAACGCGTTTGAACATATTGAGGCCCTTGCGAGCGTCGAGCAAAGCAATGTCCTGCGGTGTCGAGACGATCACAGCGCCGGATAAAGGCACCTGCTGCGCCATGGTCAGATGTGCGTCGCCGGTACCCGGCGGCATATCGACGATGATAATGTCGCGCTCGCCCCAGTTCACATCGCGGAACAATTGCGTGATGGCGCTGTGCACCATGGGGCCGCGCCAGATCATCGGCGCGTCTTCGGCGATCAAAAATCCCATCGACATCACCGCCATCCCGAAACGCTCCATCGGGATCAGTTTTTTGTCATCGGTCGTTTGCGGTTTGCCTTTCAGGCTCATCATGCGCGGGATCGAGGGGCCATAGATATCGGCATCCAATAGTACCGTTTTCAATCCGTTCTGCGCCATGGCGACGGCAAGATTAACCGCCGTCGTCGATTTACCGACGCCGCCCTTGCCGGAAGCAACCGCTACAATACGTTTTACGTTCGGGATCACCATTTTCTCGCGATGTTTTCCGGCCTGCGCCGGTGGCGCGGCGTTATGCGCTGTCAGAACCGCGGAAACCGACAACACGTTCGGCAACCGATAAACCGCTTTCTCGGCGGCAAGGCGTATGGCTTCCATCGCCACGCTTTTATGCGGATCGATTTCAAGCGCAAAGCTAACGTGGACGCCGCCGGAGGCCTCCTTGACCGTCAAACCGGTCACCATATTCAACGTGACGATATCCTTGCCCGCTTCGGGCAATTTCACGCTGCGGAGCGCATCTGTTACATTATCTTCGGTTGGCAAAGGCATGATCTTTCCGTATAGTGCGGGCCCATCCTCAATCTTTCCGTGAGCCTAACATCCATGTCCTGGAACAACAATGACGGCCCCTGGGGGCCATCCGGCGGTAAGTCCGGCGGCAATCCATGGACGAAAAAGGATTCCGGCGGCGGCGGGCAACAACCGCCCAACAATCCACCCCCGCCCGACCTCGACAAGTTTTTCCACCAGTTCGGCGAGGCGTTCGAACGCTGGCGCAAGCATGCCGGCGGACCGCAGCAGCTTTTCATGCTCGTGCTTTCCATTCTCCTAGCCCTCTGGATTCTCAGCGGCTTTTATCAGGTCGCGACCGATCAGGTCGGCGTCGTTATGCGCTTCGGCGCTTTCGACCGCGTCGATCCGCCCGGCCTGCG
>JAATFY010000020.1 GCA_015654915.1 Rhodospirillales bacterium | reverse complement strand
TTCATTCGCGACTGGGTCGAAGCGCATTACGGTGACACCATCCGCACTTTGTGGCGCCAGATTTCACCCGAAGGCGGCGTCGCCTTCACCGTGATGTCGCCGCTCGCCAAGGCGGCGCAGACCAAGGACGCCATCGACAACGCGGCCTCGGCCCCGATCGCGCCTCTGTCGCGTTCCTTCGCCGCGCCGTCGGCCCCGGTTTCGCCGACCGGCAATTCTTTCTCGGGCGAAAACACCGCCGATCTCGATCCGCGTTTCACTTTCGACAATTTCGTCGTCGGCAAGCCCAACGAGCTGGCTTACGCCGCCGCGCGCCGCGTCGCCGATACCGAAAGCCCCGCTTTCAATCCTCTGTTCCTTTACGGCGGCGTGGGCTTTGGCAAAACCCATCTGATGCACGCCATCGCCTGGCATATCCGCACCAATTATCCGCAACGCCGCGTCATCTATATGTCGGCGGAAAAATTCATGTACCAGTTCGTCCGCGCGCTGCGCTACAAGGACACTGTCTCCTTCAAGGACCAGTTCCGTTCGGTCGATGTTCTGATGATCGACGATGTGCAATTCATCGGCGGCAAGGACACGACGCAGGAAGAATTTTTCCATACCTTCAACGCGCTGGTTGACCGTAACCGCCAGGTCATCATTTCAGCCGATAAATCGCCGCAGGATCTCGACCGTATGGAAGAACGGCTGCGTTCGCGCCTCGGCTGGGGCCTCGTCGCCGACCTGCATCCGGTCACGTATGAACTGCGCCTCGGCATCCTGCATGCCAAGGCCGAGAAGATGGGCTGCCCCGTCCCCGACAAGGTGCTGGAATTCCTCGCCCACAAAATCTCAAGCAACGTGCGCGAACTCGAAGGCGCGCTCAACCGCATCGCCGCCCACGCGCAACTGGTGGGCCGCACGATTACCCTCGAAATGACGCAGGAAGTGCTCAGTGACCTCCTCCGCGCGTCGGAGCGCCGCATCACCATCGACGAAATCCAGAAAAAAGTCGCCGAGCATTACAATATCCGCCTCGCCGATATGCACAGCGCCCGCAGGGCGCGCCAAGTTGCCCGCCCGCGGCAGGTGGCAATGTATCTTGCGAAACAGCTTACCCCGCGCAGCTTGCCCGAAATCGGCCGCAAATTCGGCGGCCGCGACCACACCACGGTGATCCATGCCGTGCGCAAGATCGAAGAGCTGTCGGCCTACGATCCCACCTTCAAGGAAGATGTGGAATTGCTAAGAAGGCTGCTGCAGAGCTAGCCTTTTCATTGCCGTAGAAACAGGCGGTCGCGATTCCCCCGATTGCAGCCTGCGCCGATCTCTGCTATCTCATTGAAAGCGCCTGATTCTTCCCGCTTTCTTGAGGCTTGCCTGACATGAAGTTTACGCTGGAACGCGCCGCTCTGCTGAAAAGCCTTGGCCATGTGCAAAGCGTGGTCGAGCGCCGCAACACCATTCCCATCCTCGCCAATGTGCTGATCCGTGCTTCGGGACAGGAGGTATCGTTCGCCGCTACCGATATGGAAATCGAGATTAATGAGACGGTACCGGGGCAGGTCAGCAAACCGGGCGCCGTCACGGCGCTTGCCCATACGCTTTACGAGATCGTGCGCAAATTGCCGGAAGGCGCGCAGGTGGAAGTCTCCGCCGCCAACAGCAACCAACTCACACTTTCCTCAGGCCGCTCGCACTTCAAACTCGGCTGCCTGCCGGTCGAGGATTTCCCGAAAATGCCGGAAGGCGACCTGAAACATAAATTCACGCTCTCCACCGCCGACCTGCGCCAGCTTATCGACCGCACGCGCTTTGCGATGTCGACGGAAGAGACGCGCTATTACCTCAATGGGCTTTACCTGCACACCGCCAAGACCAAAAATGTCGAAGTGCTGCGCGCGGTCGCGACCGACGGCCACCGTCTGGCGCGGGTCGAGATGCCGGCGCCATCGGGCGCCAAGGGCATCCCCGGCATCATCCTGCCGCGCAAGACGGTCGGCGAAGTACGGAAACTGATCGACGAAAGCTCCAACAATATCGAGATTGCCCTGTCCGAAGCCAAAGTGCGCTTTACATTCGACGGCGTCGTCATTACCTCGAAACTGATCGACGGCACCTTCCCCGATTACGAACGCGTGATCCCGAGCGGCAACGACAAGATCATGGAAGTGGATGCGCGCGTGTTCGCCCATGCAGCCGACCGCGTTGCCACCATATCCTCCGAGAAATCGCGCGCCGTGAAACTGAGCCTGACGCCCGGGCATCTGGTTCTCTCCGCCAATTCGCCGGAAGCCGGAAGCGCCACGGAAGAGCTGGAAGTGAAATATGACGGCGCGCTGCTCGATATCGGTTTCAACGCCCGCTATTTGCTCGACATCATGCAGCAGATGGAAGGCGAAGGCGCCCGCTTTACTTTAGCCGACGCAACAGCCCCCGCCATCATTCAGGACGTGGCCGACGCCAGCGCCTTGTATGTCCTGATGCCGATGCGGGTTTGAGGCTAGACCCTAAATGTTAGTTGCTAGGCAGTTACGTTATTATTCTACGTAAACGGGAGTGCGCCGATGAAGGTCTTTGTCGTATTCAATGGCTGGCCTATCGTTCGCTTTATATTTTTCTTTATTTTGGTTGTTGTTTTGGTCTTTTTGCTCCTGCCGTTCAAACACTGATCCAGACTGTGCAACTGTGACCAAGTTCTGCATAAAAATTACATGTCCGCTGCATCTCCCCAAAAACCGAAAAAACGGATACCGAAAAGCCCCCCAGCCCAAATGGGGAACGGGCTTGCCAAAACATTGCTTGGTTATGTTCGTTCAGTTGAATATATGAACAAATCTTTGCCAGACCCCATCGACTTCGATAATGAAGTGGCTCGGTTAAGGGGTACGTTACAGTGTGCTAACTGCAATAGTGAAATTAATGTGAGAAACTCAACTAACTTTAAATCAGCTATATATTGTTCAGAATATTGTAAGCAAATGGCCGGAACTGTTCGATACGTTCGGCGAGCTATGGCTGCTCAACGAGAATCAGAATATGAATTCAGAATGGGCCTTAATGATCGGCTGATCCACATGCCTACCGGTGGATACGCCGCACAAGAGAGACGCCTCTCCAAAAAAATCCGCATGACAATTTTTGAACGTGACAACAACATTTGTCGCATATGCCGTAAGAGGCCAGCAGAACAAATTGACCATATAAAAGGATCGTCCAGTGACCTATCGAATCTTCAAGCTATTTGTGTAAATTGTCACCGCATGAAAACAAATTCGAATTTAAGATTGGCAACTGGAAAAGAACTAAAGCGCATTTTGAAATTTTACGAAGCTATGGCGCTACGTATAGTCGCCGCCAACCCGTCAAAAGCGTGCGATGATTATGAACGTTGGCAGAAAACCGAACCTAAGCTTCGAGGAATACGGCAGAAAATGATAAATAAAATCAAACAGGAAATTGGGGGTAAAACGTAATTACCTAAACACGGCCGTACAGTAAAGCTAACCGTCCACAACTTTCCGTCCAACCCCTTGAATCCCCAAAGGCTTTAAGTTTAGTTGAATGCCGCGTATTATTTACTATATGTTTATCCCAATCACCGACAATGCTGCGTCACGGCATAATGTCAGGATGGGGGCCATAAAACGGCCATAACCGCATGACCTGATTGCCCGATATTCAGGTCCCTGAAAGGCGCTTCGCGTGAACAGTACCTACAAAAACATCGTGCTTCTGATCGTCATCGGCGCCCTGCTGGTGCTACTCTTCAACATGTTCCAGGGACCGAGCAACCTGCCGCTGCAGACCATGATGCCATTCAGCGATTTCATGGCGCGGGTCGGCGAAGGCAAGGTCGCCGATGTTACCATCAAGGGCCACATCGTCAGCGGCCATCTGACCGACGGCGGAACCGCCTTCAGCACTTACCTGCCCGACGACGGCAACATCACCGACAAATTGCTGGCCAAGAACGTCAAGGTCGTGGCACAGCCGGACGACAGCGGCCCCGGTTTCTGGGCGACGATCCTGTCCTATTCGCCGATGCTGATCATTCTCGGCATGTGGATTTTCTTTTTGCGGCAGATGCAGGGCGGCGGCGGCAAGGCGATGGGCTTCGGCCGCAGCCGCGCGCGCATGCTGACGGAAAAAACCGGCAAGGTGACGTTTGACGATGTCGCGGGCGTCGATGAAGCCAAGCAGGAATTGCAGGAAGTCGTCGATTTCCTGAAAGACCCGCAGAAATTCCAGAAACTCGGTGGCAAAATTCCGAAAGGCGTTTTGCTGGTCGGCCCTCCGGGCACCGGTAAAACACTGATCGCGCGCGCGGTCGCAGGCGAAGCCGGCGTGCCGTTCTTTACCATTTCCGGTTCCGACTTCGTCGAGATGTTTGTCGGCGTCGGCGCATCACGCGTGCGCGATATGTTCGAGCAGGGCAAGAAGCATGCGCCTTGCATCATCTTCATCGACGAAATCGACGCGGTCGGACGCCATCGCGGCGCGGGCCTCGGCGGCGGCAATGACGAGCGCGAACAGACGCTGAACCAGTTGCTGGTCGAGATGGACGGGTTTGAAGCCAACGAAGGCGTGATCCTGATCGCGGCGACCAACCGCCCCGATGTGCTCGATCCCGCATTGCTGCGTCCCGGCCGGTTCGACCGTCAGGTGATCGTGCCGAATCCCGACATTCTCGGGCGCGAAAAAATCATCAAGGTCCATATGCGGAAAGTGCCGCTGGCTGCGGACGTCGATGCGCGGGTTATCGCCCGCGGCACGCCGGGATTTTCCGGCGCCGACCTTGCCAATCTGGTCAACGAAGCGGCCTTGCTGGCAGCACGGCGCAATAAGGCTGCCGTCAGCATGGATGAGCTGGAAATGGCCAAAGACAAGGTCATGATGGGCGCCGAGCGCCGTTCGATGGCCATGACCGAGGACGAAAAGAAACTGACGGCTTACCACGAAGGCGGCCACGCCCTTGTCGGCCTTCACATGCCGCAGAGCGACCCGCTGCACAAAGTCACGATCATTCCACGCGGTCGCGCCCTTGGCGTCACCATGAATCTGCCGGAACGCGACAAGTATGCCCTGACACTGACGGAACTGACATCCAAGATCGCCATGATGTTCGGCGGACGCCTCGCCGAGGAAATCATCTTCGGCAAGGAAAACGTAACGACGGGCGCCGCCAGCGACATCCAGCAGGCGACATTGCTCGCGCGGCGCATGGTGATGGAATTCGGCATGTCCGATAAGCTCGGCCGCGTGCGCTACAACGCGAATGAGCAAGAAATTTTTCTCGGCCATTCGGTGGCGCAGCAGCAGAATGTCTCGGAAGCGACATCCCAGATCATCGACACCGAAGTGCGTCGCCTGATCGAGGAAGGCGAGACCAGCGCGCGCAATATATTGACCAGTCATATCGACGATCTGCACAAAATCGCCAAGGCTTTGCTGGAATACGAGACTCTGTCGGGCGAGGAAATCCGGGCGTTGCTGCGCGGCGAGCCGATCGTCCGCAACGAGGACCAGAAACCGCCGACGGCGAAGGCGACGGTTAGCGGCAAACGCAGTTCCGTCCCCACCACCACGCCGGAGCATGACGGGCCTCTAAGCCCCGCCCCGCAAGCAACCCGGACGATTGTGGTTTAGATTTGCAGCGTCATTCCGGAAACGCGCATCGCGCGTTATCCGGAATCCATGAACCGGTCTCAAAGAACACACCTAGCTGACAATTTCGCCGTATAAATCGCGCCAATCGGGATTTGATTTTTCAAATAAGGCGATCTTCCATTCCCGACGCCATTTTTTAAGTTCTTTTTCGCGCTCAATAGCCATCCGGACGTCTTCAAAAATCTCGTAGTACACCAAACGTTTGATGTTGTAGCGCGACGCAAAACCCTTGGTTATGCCTTCTTTGTGTTCATAAATACGTTTAATCAAATCCGTTGTGACGCCGATATAAAGCGCGCCTGATTTTTGATTGCTTAGAATGTAAACGTAGCTTGGCATTACCCTCATATAGCATTAGCTTCAAGAGCGCTCCATGGATTCCGGATTCACGCCTTCGGCGTGCTCCGGAATGACGCTGAATGGTTTTTTGTATGCTTGTTTTTCGTTACCTCACCAAAAACCTTTTTACCGCGCCCTACCGGCTGTTGCCGCTGGCGGTGTTCGCGTTTTTCGGTTTTTGCTTTCTGCTGCATCCTTTCAGCCCCCTGCGCACCGCGCAGCTGTCCGATCCCGACGATTACATGCGACTTAACGAGGTGATCAACTGGATCGCGGGCCAAGGCTGGTACGACCTCGGCCATCCGCGCCTCAGCCCCGGCGCGCATACGATCGTGCATTGGTCGCGGCTGGTCGATCTGCCCATAGCGCTACTCATGCTGCCGCTGGTTAAATTTTTCGGTTTGCAAAATGCGGCGTTGATCGCGTCTTTCGTCGTCCCGCCGGCCCTGTTCGGCCTGCTGCTGGCGCTGGTTCCGGCGCTGGCGCGGCCCTTCGTCGGCGAAGACCGCGCCAACCTCGCTTCGGTGTTTCTGCTGTTCGCCCTGATGGTCCTGTTCAATTTTGCGCCCGGGCGCGTCGATCATCACGGCTACCAGATTCTTATTGCCGGTTTCGGCCTCTATTGCCTTGAACGTATTATCAACGATCCGCGCGGCGGACGTTTTGCCGTGATGGCCGCAATCGCCTTTGCCTGCGGATTATGGATCGGCACGGAAGCTTTGCCGTGGCTGCTTATTTTCATCGCCTGTCTCGCCCTTTTATCGGCATGGCACGGAGGCATTCTTTTGCGCAATGCCGCCGTCTTCGGCGGCGCGTTTGCGGCCGCAGCCGCCGTTGTTCTGCCGTTGGCCCTTCCCGCTTCGGAATTTTCCAGCCGCGCCTTGTCCTGGTTTTCGGCTGCCGATGTCATTTTTGCAGCACTTACCGGCGCGGTCTTTATCCTGTCATGGCTGCTGGGCCAAGAGACAAAAAACCGCGTCCTGCGGCTTGGCCTGATCGCGTCGCTCGGTTTCTATGCGCTGGCGCTGTTTGTGTACTTTGTGCCGGACGCCCTGATTGGCCCCTTCGCCGATTACGATAATTTCAATTCCACCACGGCGCTCGAAAATATCGGCGAGGCGCAGCCGCTGGCGCCCGCGCTGGCCATCCATATTCATAATCCCCTGACCTATATTCGCGCCTTCACCGGCTTTACCGGCCTCATCATGTTGCCGCTGGCGGCGCTGATTGTTATCGGTTGGCAAATCACAACCGCCAAGCGCCGCGAACGCGACATATGGTTCGTTCACGGCGCGTTTCTTATGGCCGCGACGCTCCTGACGCTTTTCTGGCAGATCCGCGTCGGTTATTTCATGCAATTGTTTGCCATAGCGCCGCTGACATGGCTGTTATGCGCGTCATGGAAAAAAATCGGCGACAACCTTAAGGGCCGCCCGCGTTTCTGGGCCGAGACCGGCGTTTTCTGTCTGCTCGGCCTCGTGCCGGTTGTGCTGCTGCCCGCGCTGTTTCAGGACACGAAATTCTATCCCGATATGGTTCTGTTTCCGGCGGCACGCGGCGAAAATACCTGCGCCATCAAACCCGTCGCCGATTACCTGAACCGTAGATACGGGCATAAAAATATCACCATCCTTGCCGGCATGAATGAAGGGCCGGAGCTTTTGTTCCGCACGCCCTATAAAGTTATCGCCGCCAATTTCAACGTCGCAGGCAATCAGGATGTGTTCGATTTTTTCAACGCGCGCGACGACCAAACGGCCCAAAAGATCGTGCGCAAATGGCATGCGGACATCATTTTAACCTGCCGCAACATAGCGCCCTTTCTGGCCGGAATGGATCACCCCAAATTCGGCACCACCGCCTTTATCCGCCTCGGCAAGGACGGCAAGCTGCATCTGACCGGCAGCCTTGCCCATCCCGCGTTGCTCGAAAAACTGGTTAACGGCAAAGCGCCGACATGGCTCAAGCCGGTTGAGATTCCGGCTAACAACGACTACCTTCTGTTCGAAATCGGAACAGGTAACAGGATCAAATGACGCGCAAACTTTTCGGCACCGACGGCATTCGCGGCCGCGCCAATCAGGAACCCATGACGGCGGAAACCGCGTTGCGCGTCGCCATGGCGGCCGCCAGCCTGTTCCGCCGCGGCGAACACCGCCACCGCGTCGTGATCGGCAAGGATACGCGCCTGTCCGGCTATTTATTGGAACCGGCGCTGACGGCGGGATTTATCGCCAAAGGCATGGATGTTTTCTTGCTCGGCCCATTACCCACTCCCGCCGTCGCCATGCTGACACGCAGCCTGCGCGCCGATATGGGCGTGATGCTTTCCGCCTCGCACAATCCCTATCAGGATAACGGCATCAAGCTGTTCGGCCCCGACGGCAGCAAATTGTCCGATGAATTCGAAGCGCAGATCGAAGCGCGCATGGAACAGGATTTGAGCGACGACAACGCGCCCGCCGAAATGCTGGGCCGCGCCAGCCGCCTCGACGACGCGACAGGCCGCTATGTCGAATACGTCAAAAGCACGTTCCCGAACGGCAATCTCGAAGGGCTCAAGATCGTCATCGATTGTGCCAATGGCGCGGCTTACAAAGTGGCGCCCACCGTTCTGTGGGAATTGGGCGCCGAGGTTATTCCCATCGCCGTGCAGCCCGACGGCCGCAACATCAACGACCGGTGCGGTGCCACCTACCCGCATCTGATGCAGGAAGCCGTCATGCTGCATCAGGCTGATGTCGGTATTGCCCTCGATGGCGACGCCGACCGGCTGATCATGGCCGACGAGGAAGGCCGCCGCATCGACGGCGACCAGCTGATGGCGCTGATCGCGCAAAGCTGGGCCGAGGCCGGAAAACTGAAGGGTGGCGGCATCGTCGCCACGGTGATGTCGAATTTGGGCCTCGAGCGTTTCCTCACCAAGCAGAAAATCGCGCTTCACCGCACGCCGGTCGGCGACCGCTATGTGGTGGAAGCCATGCGCGCGAAGGGATGCAATGTCGGCGGCGAGCAATCGGGCCATGTCGTCTTGAGCGACTACAGCACGACCGGCGACGGACTAATCGCGGCGCTGCAGGTGCTTGCCGTGATCCGCGCGCAGAAAAAGAAGGCCAGCGAGGTTTGCCATCTGTTCACGCGCGTGCCGCAGATTCTCAACAACGTCACGGCGCCCGCCGAGATACTGGATAAAGCCTCGATCAAAGCCGTCATCGCAAAAGCCGAAAAAAGCCTGAACGGCAGCGGCCGCCTTGTAATCCGCAAATCCGGCACCGAGCCTCTGATCCGCGTCATGGCCGAAGGCGACGATGAGAAAATGGTACAATCGCTGGTCAATTCGATCATCGCCGCCATCAAGGATGAAGCGGCTTAGCATCCTCTAGGTGTTGGGGCGGTTGAGTCCCTTAGGTTTCAACTGAAGAGCGTTCTTCTCAATCAAGTGCCAGGAAATCGCGGCCACAAAAAGCGACGCCCCTCCGGCCACAATGAAAAGTCCTGCGGGAGCAATTGCCGGAAAAAAATGTATGGTGGTTTGTTGAATGACAAAACTCCATAAGTAAACGCCATAGGAATAATCGCCCAACCCGCTCATGCTGCAGCATCCATAACGGCCTATAGTTATGACCAGCGTCGGTAACGCCAACAAAAAGAACGGCTCAAATATCGCCGTATGGACGGTCGAAACGGTTATTGCGGTTAACAGCAAACTCCCGCTCCACAACCACCGCCGACTAATGGCATTCTGCGCCAAAGCGGTGGCTACAAAGAAAGGAACGGCGTTAGAAAATAAAACGGAAATTTGATGGATGAAGGGAAAACGATCCAGCCACCTCACATGAGGCAGAGTCATATCCACCGTCAAACATACAAGCGCAATAGTAATTCCCGTCCAACGGCATCCCAACGTTCCCGACACTCCCAGAATTGCAATAAGGATGTAAAGAGAAAATTCCAGCCGCAACGTCCATAACGATCCGTTGACGACCGAAGGAAACGGATTGTCGTCAAAAACGCCCGGCAATCCATATTGGGCAGGGTAAATCAGAATCTTGGCCAAATAACTCCATGCCGTCGGCTCGGAAAAATATGTTTTCATCCCGAGTGTCGTTGTCAAGGGACCAACAATGACAAAGCTTGCAATGATAACGAAAATAAGCGCCGGAAAAATCCGCAGAACCCGCCGCATCATGAAGCGCGACATTGAAGGATCGCGCAGCCAGCTTTGCGTCACAAGATAGCCGCTGATAGCGAAAAAACCGTAAACGGCTATAGCGCCGAAACTTGTGCCTGCTGAATGTAAAGGTTCGGCATCATTGTGCCCCAGTAACGGATAACAATGACTATAGAGAACGGCAAACGCGGCGATCAATCTTATACAATCGAATGCGCCTGAAAATCGGTCACGCTCTTCCATATCAACCCCCGAAGCAAAACGCAAAGGAGCCGACCAGAAGGGTTCAACCCTCTGGTGGCACGGGAGTTCGTAAATCGCGATTAGACGATTGCGGCGGCCTTTAGCCGCAAAGCTTGGACATACGCCGCCGCCTCCCGGCCCTAGTGGGTCGAAAGGCAGCGTTAGTAACGGCAACGCTCTTACCGCTAATCGAGAGGTTACGACACCCCCGAAACAGGACTTTCCTGTTTCTGAAAAGAGCATGAGGGTAAACAGGTGGTGTGGTCAATGAATAAGATCAGACGGGGTAGCGTTGAAGGAATTGACTCTCTTTTCTCGTTGCGGTTAATATCGCGGCGGGTGCCGATCCCCACCGACCGGTTTTTTTAAGCGAGTATTCCCATGGCTGTTTCCATGCCCGCGAAGAGCGCCGTCGACAAACCTGCGCTTCGCCCCCGTTCCCCCAATTTTTCTTCCGGTCCCTGCACAAAACATCCCGGCTGGTCGCCTGAAGCGCTGAAACGCGCCGCGCTCGGCCGTTCGCACCGCGCCAAGATCGGCAAAGACAAGCTGAAACAGGCGATCGAGGAAACCAAGGCGCTTCTGGAACTGCCGAAGGATTACATCGTCGGCATCATGGCGGCGTCCGACACCGGCGCGGTCGAAGCCGCGCTGTGGTCGCTGTTAGGTCCGCGTCCGGTCGATATTTTCGCATGGGAAAGTTTCGGCAAGGATTGGGTGACCGATTGCGTCAAGCAACTGAAGCCTTTGGAAGCGCGCAGTTTCGTCGCCGAGTTCGGCCAGTTGCCGGATTTATCACAGGCCGATTTCGACCATGACGTCGTCTTCACATGGAACGGCACCACCTCGGGCGTTATCGTTCCCAACGGTGACTGGATCAAAGCCGACCGCAAAGGCCTGACGATTTGCGACGCGACATCATCCGCTTGCGCCGTGCCGATGCCGTGGGACAAACTCGATGTCGTGACCTTCAGTTGGCAGAAAGTTCTGGGCGGCGAAGCACAGCACGGCATTTTAGTTCTCTCGCCGCGCGCGGTCGAGCGTCTGGAATCGCACAAGCCCGCATGGCCGGTGCCGAAGATTTTCCGCATGACCAAGGAAGGTAAACTCAATAAGGGCATTTTCGAAGGCGAAACGATCAACACGCCTTCCATGCTCTGCATTGAAGACGCACTCGATGCCATGGCGTGGGCGCGTTCGGTCGGCGGCAGCAAGGGCTTGGCCCAGCGCACGCAGGCGAATTTCAAAGTGATCAAGGATTGGGTCGAGCAAACATCGTGGATCGAGTTTCTGGCGTCCGATCCCGCCGTACGTTCGCCGACATCGGTTTGTTTGAAACCTTCCGATCCGGCCGTGACCGGTTTGAGCAAAGACGACCAGGCCGCGTTCTTCAAAAAACTGACCTCGCTGCTCGATGCCGAAAAAGTCGCGTTCGATATCGGCTCGTACCGCGACGCTCCCGCTGGCCTCCGCATCTGGTGCGGCGCGACTGTGGAAGCCGACGACCTCAAGGCCCTGACCGGCTGGCTCGACTGGGCCTACGCCGTCTGCCGCGCCGATCTCAAAGCCGCCGCTTAACAAAGGATCACATCATGAAACCGAAAGTTCTTATCAGCGACGCTCTGTCGCCACGTGCCGTCGATATTTTCAAGGAACGCGGCGTCGATGTCGATCTCAAAGTCGGCCTGAAGCCGGACGAGCTGAAAGCCATCATCGGCGGTTATGACGGCCTCGCTATCCGTTCGGCGACCAAGGTGGTCGCTGACATCATCGGCTCGGCGACAAAGCTGAAAGTCGTGGGTCGCGCCGGAATCGGCGTCGATAACGTCGATGTACCGGCGGCAACCGCGCGCGGCATTGTCGTCATGAACATGCCGTTCGGCAATTCGATCACGACAGCCGAACATGCCATCGCCATGATGTTTGCCCTCGCGCGGCAATTGCCCGCCGCCAACGCCTCGACCCATGCCGGCAAATGGGAAAAATCGAAATTCATGGGCGTCGAGGTTACCGGAAAGACACTCGGCATCATCGGCTGCGGCAATATCGGCTCCATCGTCGCCGACCGCGCCCTCGGCCTCAAGATGAAGGTCATTGCCTATGATCCGTTCCTGACGCCGGAACGCGCGCAGCAATTGGGCGTGGAAAAGGTCGAGCTTGACCAGCTTTTCCCACGCGCCGATTTCATCACGCTGCACACACCGCTCACCGATCAGACGCGCGGCGTGATCGATGCCAAAGCCATCGCCAAATGCAAGAGGGGCGTGCGCATTATCAATTGCGCGCGTGGCGGGTTGATCGTCGAAGCCGATCTGAAAGCGGCTTTAGAAAGTGCTCAGGTCGGCGGCGCGGCGCTTGACGTGTTCGCCGAGGAACCGGCCAGGCAGCATCCGCTGTTCGGGATGGAAAATGTCGTCTGCACGCCGCATCTTGGCGCTTCCACGACCGAAGCCCAGGAAAACGTCGCCTTGCAGATTGCCGAGCAGATGAGCGACTTCCTTCTGACCGGCGCGGTCAGCAACGCGCTCAATATGCCCTCGGTCTCGGCGGAAGATGCGCCCAAGCTACGGCCTTATATGAAACTGGCCGAGCAGTTGGGCAGCTTCGCCGGACAGGTCATTCAAAGCGGCATCAAATCGGTCGGCATTGCCTACGAAGGCCATGTCGCCACGCTCAACACGCGGCCTCTGTCCAGCGTTGCCTTGACCGGGTTGCTGCGCCCGTCGCTCGACCTCGTGAATATGGTGAATGCGCCGGTGCTGGCGAAAGAACGCGGCATCAAGATCAGCGAAACCCGCCGCGAAAACGAAGGCGATTACCAGACGCTTATCCATCTGGATGTCGAAACCGATCAGGGCACGCTGCGCCTGACAGGCACCTTGTTCAGCGGCAAGCCGCGCATCGTCGGCATCGATGATGTCGAACTGGAAGCCGAGCTGACGCCGCGCATGCTGTTCGTCCGCAACGAGGACAAACCGGGCTTTATTGGCCGCCTCGGCACCAAGCTTGGCGAATCCAAAATCAACATCGCCAACTTTACCTTGGGCCGCAGCAGGCCGGGCGCCAACGCCGTGGCGCTTGTCGCCGTGGACAGCGATGTTCCGGCCGCGCTGCTTGGCGAGATCAAAACGGTGCCGGGCGTTGTCGGCGTGTATGCGCTGAAATTCGACGCCTGAAATAGCGCGGTTTTCAGGCCAAAACGGCTAAAAAACCGGTTTTCATCGCTGCCAAATGCCGCTAAAAGAAGCTGCAAGGCCGTGATGATTTCCGGCGCTGGCGGGTTCCTTGCCCCCGCCGCGCGCGCAGAGGTTCGATGAAAAACGTCGCGGTCGTGGGCGCCCAGTGGGGCGACGAAGGCAAAGGTAAAATCGTCGATTGGCTGTCGCATCGCGCCGACGTCGTGGTGCGGTTTCAGGGCGGCCATAATGCCGGCCACACGCTCGTCATCGACGGCAATGTTTATAAACTCAGCCTGCTTCCTTCCGGCGTCGTGCGTCCCGGCACCCTTTCCGTCATCGGCAACGGCGTGGTCGTCGATCCGTGGGCCCTTCTGAAAGAAATCGACGG
>JAATFY010000242.1 GCA_015654915.1 Rhodospirillales bacterium | reverse complement strand
CATGCCCGGCAAGCTGAACGGCCTCGACCTGGCGCGAACCGCCACCCAGCGCTGGCCCGCGCTCAAGATCCTGCTGACATCCGGTTTTTCGGAAGAAAAACTGAACGGACACGAAGATTCGGCTACGAACGGTTTGCGCCTGATAAGCAAACCTTATCGCAAGCACGACCTCGCCGTTATCCTGCGCGAAATACTCGAGAACAGGAAAGCATGATTTGCTTGACCTGAGCGGAGGCACGCGCAATCTTGGCGCCATCGTCCGCCGCAACCGAATCCCGCATGCAATATCTCCACGACATTCTCCGTTACCGTTATTTCTGGACCCATCTGGCGCTGTCGGACCTTCGCATGCGGTTCCGGCGTTCCTATCTCGGCCTTCTCTGGGCCGTTTTGCAGCCCCTTTTGCTGACGGTCATTATTTCTATCGCGATGAAGATGGTTTTCCAGCAAAGTTTCATCGATTACTCGGTTTACCTTTTCTCCGGCATGATCGTGTGGGATTTTGTTACCGGCTGCGTGAATTCGGGAGCCACCTGTTTTCTGGGCGCCGAAGGCTATATCCGCCAGACGCGCCTGCCTATGGCGATTTACCCGCTGAAAACCGTCCTGTACTGCTTCATCATATTTATTCTGGCGCTGGCCGGATTTACCGCTTACACGGCGCTTTTCAAGCCGCAGGTCTTTTCATGGCAATGGATTTACCTGCTTCCCTTCTTCGGCGTCCTGATCGCATTCGCGGCGCCTCTGGCCATCATCAGCGCCATCATCAACATCCGGTTCCGCGATTATCAGCAGTTCATCGGATTGGCGCTGCAGATACTCTGGTATCTCTCGCCCATTCTCCTGCCGCGCGAGCTTTTCGACAGGCCGGAACTGCGCGACTGGGCGGCTATCAATCCGATCGTGCCCCTGATGGATGTTTTTCGTGGTCCGCTGCTGAACGGAACGGTGCCGCTTCTTTCCCAATATTCCATGCTGCTGGTCTGGGCGGCCGGATTGTGGGTCGTCGCGATCAGCATGCTGGTCAAGCATGAACGCAAGATCATTTTCTATTACTGAGCCTGACAATGGACGCCTTTTCCCCTTACGAAGAAAAACTGCCGCCGCCGGTCGAACGGCGCGAGGTGACCGGCTGCGGCATTGCTTGCGAGAATGTCGTCCTGCGCTATCCCATCGGCCCCTACATCAAGGGCAGCATCAAAACCGGCCTCTTTTCGCTGTTCGGCCATAGGCCGCTGGACGAAAAACAGCGGCAGCGCCCCTACATCACCGCTCTTAACGGCGTAAGCTTCACGATAGGACGAGGCGAACGGATCGGCATCATCGGCCGCAACGGCGCGGGGAAGAGCACGTTGCTGCAGGCTCTGGCCGGTATCTATCCCATCGCCAGCGGCGCCATGACGGTACAGGGAAAAATCCAGGGGCTGTTCAATATCGGCATCGGTTTCGAAAACGACGCGACCGGCCGCGAAAACATTCTCTATCGCGGCCTTGCCATGGGCTGTGCGCCCGCCGAGATCAAGGAACGCGCGGAAGAAATCATCGCCTTCGCCGATATCGGCGAGTTCATCGACCTGCCGCTTCGCACCTATTCGTCGGGCATGTATGTGCGGCTGGCCTTCGCCATCTCGACCTATTTAAGCGGCGATATTCTCCTGATCGATGAAGTGTTCGGCGCCGGGGACGCCAATTTCCGTCAGCGGGCGCTGGCGCGCATTCGCGACCTGATCGCCGCGGCGGGGATCGTCGTCATGGTCGGCCATGATATGGAGATGATGCGGAGCACCTGTTCCCGCGTGTTGTGGCTCGACCGCGGGCAGTTGAAGATGGATGGAGACCCGGCGGAAGTGGTTGCGGCTTATCTCGCATCAATGGCCTAACTGCGTTTATTTTCATCTATCCTATTGTTTTACAATGATATTACGCCGTTGACCCATCACCCTCCATTGTGTCATACTGTGATACTACACTATTACAGTCGCACACGGATGAGGGAACTGCATTATGACAACCGAACGTATCAGAATTGCTTTGCAGAAAAGCGGACGGCTGTCCGAGGATAGCCTCGACTTGCTGAAGGGATGCGGCTTGCACGTCACGCGCAGCCGCGATCAGCTTTTCTGCCGCATCAAGGAATTGCCGATCGACGTCCTCTTGGTGCGCGATGATGATATCCCCAACTTCGTCAACAGCGGCATCTGCGATCTCGGCATCGTCGGTGAAAATATGTTCGCCGAAATGCAATGCGCCTCCCACAGTTTTTCGGCCATTGTGCTGGAACGCCTCGGCTTCTCGCTCTGCCGCCTTGCCGTGGCCGTGCCGGACAACGGCCCGATCCGCGCAATCGCCGATCTGGCCAACACCACAATCGCAACATCCTATCCTTGCCTGCTGCAGACGTTCCTGAAATCACAAAATATTCAGGCGAAAACTCTCGTGATGAAGGGCTCGGTTGAAGTTGCGCCGCGCCTGAAAATCGCCGACGCGATTTGCGATATCGTGGCATCGGGCGCCACGCTGGCCGCCAACAACCTGCGCGAACTGACCACCGTCCTGCAAAGCCAGGCGCTGCTGATCCGTCCGGCTCAGAAACTGTCGCCGGAGAAAGAAGACGTCGTCAACCGGTTGCGGGCGCGCATGCAGGGCACGCTGACCGCCGAGGACAGCAAATATGTCATGCTGCACGCCGAAAAAACGCATCTGCCGGATATTATCAAGCTCCTCCCCGGGGCGGAATCGCCGACGATTTTGCCGCTGCAGGGCCAGCCGGATAAGGTCGCCGTCCACGCCGTATGCCGCGAATCCGTGTTCTGGGAAACCATGGAACGGCTGCAGGCCGCGGGCGCCAGCGCCATTCTGGTTCTGCCGATCGAAAAAATGATGGCCTGACGATTTTCTGCTATGAGATATTTATGAAAACGATTGTCTGGAAAAATTCCCATGCCGTGGCGCGAAAGCAGGCTTTGGCACGTCCAACCATGAAGGACGATGCCAGCCTTGCCGAAAAGGTAGCCGCGATTGTCCGCGCGGTGAAAGAACGCGGCGACGACGCCTTGCGTGATTTCAGCGCGCAATTTGATAAGGTTACGCTAAAGGATATCCGCGTTCCGCAGCAGGAAATCAAAGCCGCCGTTATCGATCCCAAACTCCGCGCCGCCATCGAACAGGCCAAAGCGAATATCGAGAAATTCCACGAAGCCGAACGCCCGCGCGGCACGAAAGTCGAAACCATGCCGGGCGTGACATGCGAACTGCACTGGCGCGCCATCGACACCGCCGGTCTTTACATCCCGGGCGGCACGGCACCTTTGTTCTCAGCGGTGCTAATGCAAGCCATTCCGGCGCGGATCGCCGGATGCAACCGTATTGTCCTTTGCACGCCGCCGCAAAAAGACGGCAAAATCAATCCGGCCATTCTGGCGACGGCGCATTTGTGCGGCATCACGGAAATCTATGCCGTCGGCGGCGCGCAGGCGATTGCCGCCATGGCTTACGGCACCGCGACGATCCCGAAAGCCGATAAAATCTTCGGCCCCGGCAATGCCTATGTGACGATGGCCAAGCAGTTGGTGTCGCAGGACGCTGCGGGCGCCGCCATCGACCTGCCCGCAGGCCCATCGGAAGTCATGGTGATCGCCGAAGCCGCAGCAAAGCCCGATTGGGTTGCCGCTGATTTGCTGGCGCAGGCCGAACATGACACGACCGCGCAGGCTATTCTGGTGACGACCGAACCTTACTTTGCCGAACGCGTCAAAACCGAAGTCGAGAAGCAGCTGGTGCAGTTGCCGCGCCGGACGATTGCGGAAAAAAGCATCGGTGAAAGCCGCATTATCGTCGTCGAGGATATGCCGACCGCCATCGATGTCGCCAATCTCTATGCGCCCGAACATCTGATTATCCACAACGAAGACGCGGCGCGCTGGCTGCCCGATATCCGCCATGCCGGTTCGGTTTTTCTTGGGTCGTGGACGCCGGAATCTGCGGGCGATTACGCCAGCGGCACCAATCATGTGCTGCCGACCTACGGCTATGCCCGCGCCTATAACGGCATCACGGTGACGAGCTTCATGAAAAGCATGAGCGTGCAAAGCCTGACGCAGGAAGGCTTGCGGCGCCTTGGCCCCATCATAATCACGATGGCCGAAGCCGAAGGGCTAACGGCGCACGCCGCCGCCGTCATCACGCGCATGGAGAATAAATCATGACATGGCTCGAATCCCTCCTGCGTCCCGACCTGCTGTCGCTGACGGCTTACAGTTCCGCGCGAACCGAAGCGGGCGGTTTTGTTCCCGGCGTCGCCATCGATGCCAACGAATTTCCATGGCAGCCCTTTGGCCCGCTGGCCGCACAGTGCCAGTTGAACCGTTACCCTGAAGCGCAGCCGATCGAGTTGCGCCAGCGCCTTGCCGCAGCATGGAACATCAAACCCGACCAGATGTTGCTGGGCCGCGGCAGCGATGAAGGCATCGATGTTCTGATCCGCCTGTTTTGCCGCGCGGGCGTTGATCAAATCCTGATCTGTCCCCCGACTTACGGCATGTATAAGGTCTCCGCCGCGACGCAGAATGCCGAAGTGGTGAAAGTGCCGCTGACGAAGGAATGGCAGCTCGATGTTCCTGCGATCCTTAAAGCCTGCACACCGAACACCAAGCTGATTTTCATTCCCTCGCCGAACGCGCCGATGGGCCACCTGATGCGCCGCGAGGATATTATTGCCTTGTGCAAAGGCCGCGCCGAGAAAAGCCTGATCGTGATCGACGAAGCCTATGCCGAATTTTCAAATACGCCGGAAGGCATGCTGGGTGAGTTGAAAAATTACGAAAATCTTGTGGTCTTGCGTACGATGTCGAAGGCGCACGCGCTGGCGGGCGAGCGCGTCGGCACTGTGATCGGCTCACCGGAACTGCTCGGGCAGTTGAAAAAGATTTTGGCGCCCTATCCGCTGACCCAGACCAGCATCCGCGCCGCGCTGGATGCCCTCAGCCCCAACGGCTTGATCCAGAACGCCGAGCGCCGCCGGATTCTGAACGCCGAGCGCGAGCGCATGAAGGGCTTATTGCTGCAATCGCCGCAAATCACAGGCGTTTTTCCGAGCACCGCCAATTTCCTTCTGGTGCAGACGAAAGATTCCAAAGCCTTTATGCAGCAGTTGCGGCAATTCGGCATCCTGCCGCGCGACCGCAACAGCGAAATCCCGGATACCGTGCGCCTGTCCATCGGCACGCCGGAAGAAAACAATCTTGTCCTCAAGGCGCTCGGCATAAAAGTCGCGGAAACCGCTTCGCAACTGACACCGCGCCTCTACAGCACCCGCCGCGCCACCAAGGAAACCGCAATCGACGTTACCGTCAATCTCGACGCGCCGAATTTCCTGTCGGTCGATACCGGCATCGGCTTTTTCGACCATATGCTGTCGCAGCTTGCCTCCCATGGCGGCTTCGGGCTCGAAATGCACTGCAAGGGCGATCTGGTCATCGACCAGCATCACTCGATTGAAGACTGCGCATTGGCGCTCGGCGAAGCGCTGAAAGCGGCGCTTGGCGACAAACGCGGCGTGGCGCGTTTCGGTTTCAGCGCGCCGCTGGATGAAGCCGTCGCCAATGTCGTGATCGATCTTTCGGGCCGCCCTTATTTTGTGTTCACGGGCGCGTTTCCGGCGACGACCGTCGGCACGATGAGCAGCGAGATGGTGCCGCACTTCTTCCGCTCGCTTGCCACCGCCATGGGGGCCGCCATTCACCTGACGGTGCAGGGCGAAAACACGCATCACATGGTCGAAGCCAGTTTCAAGGCGACGGGCCGCGCCTTGCGGCAGGCGTTTCAGCGCGAAGGCGCCGCCATTCCCTCGACCAAAGGCGTTTTATGATCGCTGTCGTCGATAGCGGCGTCGCCAATTTGGAATCCGTAATGTCGATGCTGCGCCGCATCGGCGCGGAAGCTGAAGTGACGGCGGATGCCGGAAAAATCAAATCCGCCAGCCACGTTATTCTGCCGGGCGTCGGCGCCGCCGCACCCGCTATGGCGCAATTGCGGGCCAAAAATCTGATCGATACTTTACTGGCGCTGACACAGCCGGTATTCGGTATCTGCCTCGGCATGCAAGTGCTGTTCGAGAGCTCGACCGAGGGCAGCGGTACGGATTGCCTCGGCATTATTCCCGGCACTATGAAATTGCTGCCTGCTTCACCGGATGTGCCTGTGCCGCATATGGGCTGGAACCAGATTACGCTGAAGAAGCCGGGTCACCCGCTGCTGCGCGGCGTGGATAACAACAGCTTCGTTTATTTCGTGCACAGCTATGCCGCGCCCGTGAGCGACAGCACGCTGGCGTCCTGCGATTACGGCACATCGTTCGCCGCCATCGCGAGCGTGCGGAATTTCATGGGCTGCCAGTTCCATCCCGAACGTTCCGGCGCCGTCGGCAGCCAGATTTTGAAAAACTTTCTGGATTTGTGACTCTCATGGATATCTTTCCTGCCATCGATCTGAAAAACGGCCAGTGCGTGCGCCTGACGCAGGGCGATTTCGACACCGCCACGATTTACGAATCGCATCCGGCCCTGCAGGCGCTGAAATTTGCCGAGGCGGGCGCGAAGTGGCTGCACATGGTCGATCTTGACGGCGCCAAGGTAGGCGAAATGCAGCAGTTCGACGTCATTGCCAGCGTTGCGCAAAAAACCCCGCTGAAAATCCAGGTCGGCGGCGGCATCCGCGACGAAAAAACCATCGAAAAACTGCTGGAAGCCGGCGTGAAGCGCGTCGTCATCGGTAGCCTCGCCGTCAAGGACCAGCCGCTGGTGCAGGGCTGGCTGCGGCAGTTCGGTCCCAAGCGCATCGTTCTGGCTTTCGATGTGCGTCTGAATGCCGAGAATGAGCCGGAAATCCTGACCCACGGCTGGCAAAGCGGCAGCGGGCAATCCTTGTGGGATATCCTGAGCGCCTATGCCGACAGCGGCCTGAAAACCATTTTATGCACCGATGTCGGCCGCGACGGCATGCTGGCCGGAACCAATCACACGCTTTATGAAACAATTCAGAAACGATGGCCCGCGCTGGATATTCTTGCGTCCGGCGGCGTCAGCGGGCTCGCCGATCTTATGCAATTGGCCAAGATGAAACTCGCGGGTGCGATTGTCGGCAAGGCGATCTATGAAGGGCGCGTCGACCTCGCCGCCGCCATCAAGCAGGTGCAGCATGCTGGCTAAACGCATCATTCCCTGTCTTGATGTCAAAGACGGCCAAGTCGTCAAGGGCGTGCAGTTCCGCGATCATCAGGTGGTCGGCGATATCATCGGCCTTGCCCAGCGTTACCGCGACGAAGGCGCGGACGAGCTTGTGTTTTACGACATTACGGCCAGCAGCGATGGCCGCGTTGTCGATCGCAACTGGATCGCGCGCGTCTCCGCAGTGCTCGATATCCCTTTCTGCGTTGCCGGCGGCATCTGCAGCGTGGAAGAAGCCCGTGTCGTTCTGGCCTTCGGCGCGGACAAGGTCTCCATCAACTCCCCGGCCCTCGAAAAACCCGAGCTGATCGACGCCATGGCGCGCGAATTCGGCAGCCAGTGCGTGGTGGTCGGTATCGACAGCCATTTCGAGGACGGCGCTTATATGGTTTATCAATATACCGGCGATGTGAAAAAAACCCATGCCACCAGCCGCCGCACGCTGGACTGGGCTGCCGAAGCCGCCCGCCGCGGCGCGGGCGAAATTGTGTTGAACTGCATGAATCAGGACGGTATGCGGCAAGGCTACGACATCAAACAACTGCGCGCCGTGCGCGAACGCATATCGATCCCCCTGATAGCATCCGGGGGCGCGGGCGCCCTTGAGCATTTCGCCGCAGTGTTTAAAGATGCGCATGTGGACGGGGCGCTTGCCGCCAGCGTATTCCACAAGCAGGTCTTAAGTGTCGGTGACGTAAAAAACTTTCTGAAACAACAAGGCATCACGGTGCGGATATGACAGCGACTTACGCAAGCTTCGACGGCAGCGCCATCGACTGGGCCAAGGGCGACGGCCTTGTTCCCGCCATCGCGCAGGATGCGCGCTCGCTTCGCGTGTTGATGCTCGGCTATGTCAGCAAGGAATCGCTGGCCGCCACTCTCTCCACCGGCCTCGTCACCTTCTTCAGCCGCAGCAAACAGCGGCTGTGGCAGAAAGGCGAAAGCTCTGGCAACGTTTTGCGCCTGCATGAAATCAAGCTCGATTGCGACAACGATACCTTGCTGATGCTGGTGCAGCCGGACGGGCCGACCTGCCATCTCGGCACCAAATCCTGCTTCGGCGACAAGGGCGAAGCGAGCCTTTCGGTGCTGGCCGATCTCGCCGCCACCATCCACATGCGGCATCTGCTGCCGGAACCGTCCAGCTACACCGCCAAGCTGTTCGAGGAAGGGTTGCCGCGCATCGCGCAGAAAGTCGGCGAGGAAGCGGTGGAAACCGTCATCGCCGCCACGACGAAAAGCCCCGCTTTGGCCGGCGAAGCCGCCGATTTGCTTTATCACCTGCTGGTTTTGCTGGAAGCCACGGATACCGACTGGATGGATGTCGCCAAAATCCTGCATGAACGCGCGATGGCCAAAAAGAAAAAATGACCATGGATTACGAAAAAGAATTTGCCGCTTTCTTTGACGAGGCCGCCGACCTTGCCCGCAAAATCGCGCTCGATTATTTCCGCAAAGTCATCCCTGTCGACGACAAGCAGGATAAATCGCCGGTCACGCAGGCCGACCGCGAAATCGAGCAGAAATTGCGCGAACTTATCGGCAAGCGCTTTCCGGATCACGGCATCATCGGCGAAGAATACGGCAAACAGAACGAAAACGCCGATTTCGTCTGGGTGATCGATCCCATCGACGGCACCAAATCTTTTGCGACCGGCCGCCCGTTATTCGGCACCATCATCGGTTTGATGCATGCGGGCAAACCGGTTGTTGGCCTCGTCGAGCAAGCCTACACGAAGGAACGCTGGTTCGGCGTCGCTGGCCAATTCGCGCGGCATAACGGTGCGCCGGTCAAAGTGGCACCCCCGCGGAAACTCGAAAACGCACGGCTTTATACAGGCTCTATCGCCATGTTCGACGGTGAGAATTTCGAAAATTACCTGAAGCTGTGCCGCGCCGCCAAATGGACGCAATACAGCTGCGATTGCTACGCATACGGCCTCCTGGCGATGGGGTGGGCCGATCTGGTGGTAGAACAGCGCCTCGGTTTGCACGATGCCGCCGGAGTGGTGCCGATCATCACCGGCGCAGGCGGCTTTATCGGCGACTGGAACATGAATCCGGTCGATATAAATTTTACCGGCGAGCTGATTGCGGCGAGTTCGCGGGAACTGGCGATGCAGGCGCTGGATATTATCGCGCGAAAATAAAAAGAAGTGCGTTCAGGGAATCTTACCGCCGGACAGCCGCTCGAGTTCCGCGATAATATCGGCGCCCGCCGCGCCGCCCTTGCCTTTAACGCGGTTCTTCATCAACTGGTCCATGCTTTCGATGTGCCATTGGATAATATCCATGTCACGGGCCGCCGGTTTTTTGTCCTTCAACTGTTCACAACGCCATTGCAGCGATTTGGCCAGTGACGCAACCAGATCGTAGCCGCCGAAACCCGCTTTCGTCTTGATGGAAAAAACCGCATCGATAATTCCCGGCAGAAGCTTTGCCTGCTCCTGAGGCGCCTTGCGCCACATGCTGCAGGCGCGTTCAAGCTCGCCCATGCGCGCGAGGCATATGGCCAGAAACTGGTCGGAAGATTGCTGGATAACGCCTTGCGCCGCGGCGACGACTTCCGGGGTCAAAATTTTATCGAGGGTGGGAACGCCGATCTTGGCGTGCAGCGCGAGGTCGGGCGCATGGATCTTGACGTTTTTGTCGGCGTCGGTTTTATCATCCATGAAGACGGCTCCTAGGGTCGGTTATTTCTTCGGTTTTCTGCGGTCGAGGCCGGTCGGCGGCGGCGCACTCGTATGGCGCCGGTCGGGGCCCTTGTAATTCGGCGCTTCGACAAAACTGCGCGGGCGTTCGATAATCGCGCGAATGCGTTTCACAAGCTGATCGGCGGAGAAAGGCTTGATGACGTACTCGGTTACCCCGGCATCGCGCGCCTCAACTACGTCGCGAATTTCCGTGTTGCCGGTCAGCAAGATGATCGGGATATTCATTTTGCATGCGGAGGGCGCTGTACGCAGGAAACGGACGACGTCGATCCCGTCCAGATCGCCCATGCGCCAGTCGGTAATGACGAAGTCGAACGCCTGCCGCGTCACCAGATCAATGGCCTGACGGCCGCTGTTGGCGACGGTGATATGCCGGAATCCAAATTTTACAAGAACGTCGTAAAACAGACGCTGAAGCAGCTAGGAATCGTTGAAAATCAGAACCTGAAAGTCCT
>JAATFY010000141.1 GCA_015654915.1 Rhodospirillales bacterium | reverse complement strand
TACATTGGTCATTGAGCTGTTCTGCACTTTCGTTTGTCTTGCGGTAATGGCTTATTATTCATTGTCCTTGACTGGCCTCGTTCTTCTTTCCTTTCCGTTATATATGATCATCTCGGCTCTGGTAACGCCGGTTCTTCGCCGCCGTCGCGATGAGAAATTCAATCGCGGCGCCGAAAACCAGTCCTTTCTGGTCGAAAGCGTGACCGGCATCGAAACGCTTAAGGCCATGGCGGTCGAGCCGCAGATGCAGCGCCTGTGGGAAGATCAATTGGCAGGTTATGTTCGCGCGAGTTTCCGCGTGCTCAATCTCGGCAACTGGTCCAGCCAGAGCGTGCAGCTTGTCAATAAACTGACAATGGCGGCCATTCTCTTTTTTGGTGCACAGGATGTCATTGAGGGGGCCCTGACGGTCGGCGAATTGGTGGCTTTCAACATGCTGGCCGGCCGCGTGGCGCAGCCGGTTCTGCGTCTGGCGCAAATGTGGCAGGATTTCCACCAGGCGCGCCTTTCCGTTGCCCGCCTCGGGGATATTCTTAACACCCATACCGAACCGATGTTCACGCCGGGCCGCGCCGGATTTCCCGATATTCGCGGCAATATTTCCTTCGAGCATGTGGTTTTCCGTTACCGTGTAAACGGGCCCGAAATACTTCATAATATCGACATCAAAATTACGGAAGGACAGGTGGTGGGAATCGTCGGTCCCTCCGGTTCGGGTAAATCGACATTTACCAAGTTGGTGCAGCGCCTGTACGTGCCGGAAAGCGGCAAGGTTCTGGTCGACGGCACCGACCTTGCCATGGTCGACGTATCATGGCTGCGCCGGCAGGTTGGGGTCGTATTGCAGGAAAACGTGCTCTTTAACCGCTCCATCCGCGATAATATCGCCCTTGCCGAGCCGGGCATGCCCATCGAGCGCATTATCCAGGCGGCAAAACTGGCGGGCGCTCACGACTTCATTCTGGAATTGCCGCAAGGCTACGATACGAATGTCGGCGAACGCGGCGCCAATCTTTCGGGCGGGCAGCGCCAGCGCGTCGCCATCGCCCGCGCGCTGGTGATGAATCCGCGCATCCTTATTTTTGACGAAGCGACCAGCGCCCTCGATTACGAAAGCGAACGCATCATACAGGAAAACATGCGCAAGATCGTTCAAGGCCGCACCGTGCTGATTGTCGCGCACCGACTTTCAGCCGTGCGCGACTGTCACCGCATCATCACTCTCGAAAGGGGACATGTGGTCGAAGACGGCACGCATGACGAACTCATCAAGGCTAACGGCAGCTATGCCGCATTGTGGCAGCTACAGGGAGGCCGCAATGCTGGATAAGTTTAAAGAATGGCTGCATGAGAAGCTGGATTTCATGCACGATCCGAGATTCCAGAACTTTGTCGACAAGCTTGATCTGCCCGCTTTTCTCGATGGGCCGAACAATGAGACGGAATTTCTACCGGCGGCCCTTGAGGTTGTCGAGCAGCCGGCCTCGCCCGCGAGCCGCCTTATCGCCGCAACAATCATGCTTTTCTTTTTGGTAGCCCTTGCCTGGGCGGCTTTTGGCTCGGTCGATATTATTGCCACGGCATCGGGCAAGATTGTGCCGACCGGACGCACAAAGGTGATCCAGCCGCTCGAAAGCGGTGTGGTGCGGGCCATTCACGTTCAGGACGGGTAGGCCGTCAAAGCCGGGGACGTTCTTATTGAAATTGACTCCACGATCAACGAATCCGAGCGCGATCGTTTGCAAAAAGATTACATAGAAGCGCAGCTGGATGTCGAACGGCTCAAGGCTATTCTTAAAACCAATCCTGATCCTGCGCATGCATTTGGCCCGCCGGAAGGGGCGAGCGAAGCGCAAGTTGCCGCGCAGCAAAGCATGCTGATGAACCAGATTCAGGAAATCCACGCCAAACTTGATGGGATCGACCAGCAGATAGCTCAGCAGCAAGGCAATCGCGCCGCCGTCCAATCCACCATAACCAAGCTCACGGAAAGCATTCCGTACCTCAAAAAACGCGCCGATGCGCGCAGTTACCTCGCCGATAAGGGCTATGGCTCCAAGCTGGAATATTTGTCGACGCAACAGGACCTCGTCGAGCATGAACAGGAGCTGAAGGTACAGCAGGGACGGCTTGCCGAAGCCAACGGCGCCGTGGCTGCGCTTCAGCAGCAACGCAAGCAGGTGGATGCCGAATACCGACACACGAACCTGAAAGACCTTGCGACAGCTCAGGAAAAGGCCAACAACCTGAAAGAACAGGTGGTCCAGGCCGTCGAGAAATACCGGCTTCAGACCCTTACATCGCCCGTGGACGGCACCGTGCAGCAGCTTGCCGTGCATACGGAAGGGGGCGTCGTAACGCCCGCGCAGATCCTTATGGCCGTCGTGCCGGCCGACAGCCATCTGGAAATCGAAGCCATGATTTCGACCCGCGACATCGGTTTCGTGCATGCTGGCGAAGAAGCCGAGATAAAAGTGGATACGTTTAATTTCACCAAATACGGCCTTCTGCATGGAAAGGTGCTGACCGTGTCGCAGGACGCTATTTTACAAAATAATCCTACCGATAAATCAGGCGAAAAACGCCAGGCGGGCGCCGAAAGCGACACGAGCGAACCCAAAGGGCAGGAACTGGTTTATGCGGCCCGTGTTTCGCTCGACGAGCCGCAAATGCAAGTTGATGACCGGCTCGTTAATCTTGCGCCGGGTATGGCGGTAACTGTCGAAATCAAGACCGGATCGCGCAGCGTCATCAGTTACCTTTTATCGCCGCTCGAAAAGCACGCACATCAGGCGATGCGGGAAAGATAGGCGGATATGCCTGCTTTCTTTATTTTCCCATCGTCGCGAACATGCCGATGGCCGCGAGGAGCATGACGATCGTGGCCAGCCAGCCGAGCGTTTTCAAAGGCGCCCTTAATTTAAATCGGCCCATGATTTTGCGGCGGCTCGCCATAAGCATCATCATGATCATGACCGGCACGGCGATAACGCCGTTAATAACGGCGCTCCAGAACAGCGCCTTTACCGGATCGAGAGATGTGAGGTTAAGGACCGCGCCTACCACGGTAGCTGCCATAATCGTCGCGTAAAAGGCTTTCGCTTTGGGCAGCGTCCGCCCGAGCCCCAGAGGCCATTTTCGCGCCTCGCTGAGCGCATAGTCCGCCGAGCCGGCGATAACAGGCCGGTCAAGCAGGCCGGGGCCG
>JAATFY010000247.1 GCA_015654915.1 Rhodospirillales bacterium | reverse complement strand
TGCTGTTCGGCGGCCTGCCTTCCGCTTCCGTCGGCGTTTCCATCCATTGATCGACGAGACCTATGACCGCCGGATGTTTAAAGCGCTGAAGGAGCGGATACACGAACCGATAAAAGGAAATGTACCCATCATCGAAGGTTAAAAGAACGGAGCGCGGCGGCAGCGGCTTTTGGCCGAATTTTGCCGCCAAAAGCGTATCGAGAGAAATGACGTGGTAGCCCTGATCCCGCAGCCAATTGAATTGTTCGATAAGATGTTCCCGGCTGACGCTTTCGGGTTTCCGGTTGGGGCCGGGATCTTCGATATCGTGATAACAAATGACCAGAAAGGAATCTTTCGGAAATTCGGGGACGATGTTTTTCTTGGCATGCGGCAAAAAGTAAAAGGCCAAAAAGAACAGGGCGACAAAGCCGCCGCAAAGAAATAACAGATGGGTGAATTTGATTTTCATTCGGCAAAATGGTTGGGGCTGGCGTAACCAAGGTTGGCGTTTAGCTTTGATACCAGCGCTTAGGCCGGTTTAACAGGGCTTTTCCTATCGGATTGGAAAAGGCAGCGTCTCTTCAGCAAGAGGGGAAGCGCCACGGGTATTGGCGGTAATACCATGCGCCCAGGCGCGGGTCCGATTGCGCTTTTTTCTGTAGTCGCCAATGGTTCGGGTCGCGCGCAAGACGTTTGAGCCTGCGCCTGTCGAAATTAAGCCCGTCATTTCTGTCCGGCTTTTCTCCGCCTTTCAGATCTTTCAACTGCGCCAGTTTTTCGTGAAGATTGTTGAGGGCTCCGTAAGTATGTTCGCCGTCGCGACGGCGTTGACGCGCCGCTTCGACGTAATGGTTGGCGCCGATGACGAGGGCGGCTTTCTTGATGGCTATCAAATCCTGCTCGGTAAAGCGAAGATCGCTGTAATCCTTCAAGCTGCGCATCGCGGCTTCGATGCCGTGAACGACGGCGATTGTATGGACGCTTTTCTGGTCGAGCAGCGCTTTGGCCCGTTCGAATGAATCGTTGGTTTTGCCGATCGCACGCTGTCTCTTGAGTTCGGCAAAACGGTCTTTTATGACCGTGCCGCCGCTTACGGCGCCATGTTCATGCCGGCGCCCGTATCTTCTTTCATCCAAAAGATTTACGTTCACGACGATATAGTCGCGGTAGCCACGCTCTGGTCCCGCGGCAATGACCGGGCTCGCGTCATGCAACATTTTCTGATCATCCAGCCCAATCCCTTCGCCTTCGCCGACAACGGTCGTGAAAAAAGTCTGCCGCGTCACAGGGTCGATCAGGCTGAACTCGGCGCTTTTGTCTGTGATCTCATGCCGCCGCACCACAAGAATGAAGACAAGATTCATGCCGTCCATATGGGGACCTTCCGGCACCGACATTCCGGCGGCATCGGGCGTGCCGTAAACGCGGTACTGATGGACATCGAGATGGTATTTTCGCGACCGGTCGATCTGGAGCAAAGTGAACAACTGTTCGATATAAGGCGTGACATCGCATTGGGGTTCGATCGGCGCGAATTCCCTCGGGATGCCGCCGCTCAGCGGATTGTATTGCGCCGACTGGATGAAGGGCCGGTCCGGCAGACGACGCAGGAGCAACTCTCTCTTGTAGTTGAAGAAGGCGAGATACTGGGCAAACCTCCGTTCCCGCTGGGCATTGGGGGCATACCGGTCGGCCGGCAGATTATCAAACGAATCCAGAAGGGCGCGGCTTGGTTCCGGCAGAGTAAATTTTCCCAGCCAGCCTTGATCGGGCATTCCCGGCCATGGCGAAGCGGAGTCGTCGTTTATGCGTTTGCGCGGCTGCATTTTTAATCTGTTCCCTCAAAAACTTGACCGGAATATTGCCATAAAAACCACCGTCAGAATAGCAGCGGATACCCCCTTGTACAAGCGCGAGTTATGGTAAAAATGGTTTCGATCCTACCATCCTTGCCGTATTCCATTACCGCTTCTCCAAACGATTCCATATACTTCCGCGGCCGCGCTGGTAGGTTGGAACTCCCTCCTGGAGATTCGCCCCCATGTCGTCCTATATCCGGATCGCGGTTTTTATCCTTCAATCCGCCGCGCTTTTTATCCTTTTGCTCGCCACCTGTTCGGACTCTTACGCCCCCTACCTGCTTCATCGCGTCGGTATTACGGCAGGAATAGCCGGCGCGGTGGTCCCGCTGCTTCTGGTCTGCATTCTCTTTCCGGTTGCGACGTTTTTCCTTTTGCGGCGAACCGCTTTTGTCCGGCGGCAGGCGCAAAATATTGAAGCGTGGCTGACCTCATCGGCGGCGGAACTGGAAACATGGGCTAAGGGAATCTCTCCGGTGCAAACACATATCGCCATCGTCGTCACCGCGGCGCTGACGCTTTTCCTCGAGCTGGTTCTGGTGCGCTGGGAAGCCGGTTCTTTCGCGGTGTTCTCGCTCTATAAAAATCTGGCGCTGCTGGGCTGTTTTTGCGGCCTCGGCCTCGGCTACGCGCTGGTGCGTGAAACGAAGCTTTTGCTGGCGGCGGCTTTGCCGATGCTGGCGGCTTTGCTGGTCTCCTTCACTCTTTTACGTTACGGCCTCTCGGCCAACGGGCTTGATTTCCTGCAGGTCGTGCCGGTCCGGGAAGAAGCGAGCACTTTCTTTTCGCTCAAGAAACTCGGTGACCTTAACCGGTTTCTGATTTCGATACCGGTCTATATGCTTTTGTCCGGCACCTTTATTATGAACGTGCTGGTACTTCTGCCGGTCGGGCAGTTTTGCGGCTTTCTCATGCAGCGGGCGCGCCCGCTTGTAAGTTATGGTTACAATCTTCTCGGCAGCATTGCCGGAGTTGGCTTG
>JAATFY010000122.1 GCA_015654915.1 Rhodospirillales bacterium | reverse complement strand
GCTGCGGGCGGTAACGGCGGCATCAAGAGCGCGGCGAGGTTCGCGGCGGTATCCGAAGACAAAGAGCAGAAGAAGTCGGCCTAAGCCTCTCCTCCATTCTTTTAAAAACGGCGGCGACTTCGGTCAGCCGCCGTTCTCTTTTGTCTTGTCCTTATAGGCGCACAGATCGCGCACGATGCATTGCGGGCATAAAGGCACGCGTGCCTTGCAGGTATAGCGCCCATGCAGGATCAGCCAGTGATGGGCGTGCGAAAGCCATTTTTTGGGTACGACCTCCATCAGTTTATGCTCGACCTCTTCCGGCGTCGCGCCTTTCGCCATGCCGGTGCGGTTGGCGACGCGGAACACATGCGTATCGACGGCCAGCGTGGCTTCGCCATACACGACATTGAGAACGACATTGGCGGTTTTGCGGCCTACGCCAGGCAGGGTTTCCAGATCTTCGCGCGTGCGCGGAATATCGCCGCCGAATTTTTCCACCAGAATTTTCGACAGCGCGATGATATTTTTCGCCTTGCCGTTATAGAGGCCGATAGTCTTGACGTAATTTTTCAGGCCCGCTTCGCCCAGCTTCAGCATCTGTTGCGGCGTCTTCACTTTCTTGAACAAATCTTTGGTTGCTTTGTTCACGCCGGTATCGGTCGCTTGCGCCGAAAGCACGACGGCGACCAGCAACGTATAGGCGTTAACATAATTTAATTCCGTCTTCGGTTCCGGCCTTTCGGCGGCCAAACGGCGGAAAAATTCATCGATGTCTTGCGGTTGCATGGCGGTGTTGAGACTCTGAAAGAGAAGATCATTATGTTGCTTTTTTGCGATGATACTGTAATTCATCGGGACGCTGAATCAATTTTTTGATAGACACAGGAGCAAGAGATGGAAGTCCCTTTGGTACTCGAAAGCTCGAAGTTGAAAATCTCCTTCCGGCAACAGCCGCCGCGCCTGGTGCGGTGGGGCTTCCATCCTTCTCCCGTCGACCCGCTGATGATAGGCCTTACCGCAGAAGGCGAGCTTTGCCGCATCGAATTCACCCGCAAACGCAAGGCCGGAGCCATCCTCAAGGCATGGAAAAAAGCATGGCCGCAGACGAAATTCGTCGAGGACAAAGCCGCGACAGCCGATATAGCGCGGCGGCTTTTCGGCCAAAAAAAACGAGTTACCCTCCCCTTGCGGGAGGGTCGCATGAGTGTAGCGAATGCGGGGAGGGGTACAAAAGAAACCCCCTCACCTGTGAAAACTAAGGACTTACTGCGTAAGTCCAAGTTTTCACTTCCTCTCCCGCAAGGGGAAAGGGGAAATAAATTAAAACTGCATCTGACCGGCACCAAATTCCAGCAGGCGGTGTGGAAAGAAATGCTCAAGATTCCGGCAGGGAAAGTCCGGTCCTACGCCGATGTGGCGCGGCGGATTAAAAACCCGAAAGCCGTGCGTGCGGTCGGCACCGCCTGCGGCGCCAACCCGATTCCGCTGTTGGTGCCCTGTCATCGCATCGTCGGAAGCAATGGCGGCTTGGGCGGCTTCGGCGGCGGCTTGCCGTTGAAAGAAAAACTACTGCGGAGCGAGGGCGCGCTTCACCGCGCGGCGTAATTCCGGCACGACCTTCTTTTCGAACCACGGATTGCGTTTCAGCCACAGCCGGTTGCGCGGCGAGGGATGCACGAGCGGGAAATAGCCCAGCGGCAGATATTCTTTCCACGCCCTGACGGTTTCGCCCAGCGTCGCTTTGCGTTTGTCTTTCAGATAATAGGCTTGCGCATATTGGCCGATAAGAAGAGTGAGTTTTACTTCCGGCATCAGGGCGCGCAATTTGCCGTGCCATTGCGGCGCGCATTCCGGACGCGGCGGCAGGTCGCCCGATTTTCCCCGACCCGGGTAGCAGAACCCAAGCGATGTAATGGCGATTTTCTCGGTATCGTAAAATTCCTCGCGCGATAATCCCAGCCATTCCCGCAGCGTGTCGCCGGACGGATCGTTCCACGAACAGCCGGTGTTATGCGCGCGCGTTCCCGGCGCTTGGCCGATAATCAGGATTTTGGCGTGCGGCCCGATATGGAAAACCGGATTGGGCGCAAGGGGCAGGTGGGCTTCGCACAAAGTGCAGGCGCGGATGTCTTTGCTTAGTTTTTCAAGCGCGCGGGCGCTCATTTCTTGCCGAAGATGTCTTTGACTTTATCCACGAAGCTTTCGCTTTCGGGGTGGGTTTTGTTCGCCGCCGCTTCGTCGGCGAATTCCTTCAGCAATTCTTTCTGCTTCTTGGTTAGATGCACCGGCGTTTCAACCGCCAGTTCGACATACAAATCGCCGCGTGAGTTGCTGCGCAGGACCGACATGCCTTTTTGCTTGATGCGCGTGCGGTGGCCGCTTTGCGTCGCGGGCTCGACCTTCATTTCCGTAAAAACGCCGTCGATGGTCGGCACTTCGATGGTGCCGCCGAGCGCCGCTGTGGTCATCGGTATCGGCACGCGGCAGAAAAGATTGGCGCCGTCGCGCTGGAAGATCGGATGCTGCTGCAGTTCCAGAATAACGTACAAATCGCCCGGATTTCCGCCGCGCGTTCCCGCTTCACCTTCGCCCGCAAGGCGGATGCGCGTGCCGTCTTCGACGCCCGGCGGTATCGACACGGCCAGCGTGCGTTCCTGCCGCACGCGGCCTGCGCCCGAGCATTTCTTGCAGGGGTTCTGGATCACGCGGCCTGCGCCTTGGCATGTCGGACAGGCGCGTTCGATGGTGAAAAAGCCTTGCTGCGCGCGGACGCGGCCCTGTCCGCGGCACATCGTGCATTCGGTCGGCTGCGTACCGGGCGCGGCGCCTTGTCCCTTGCAGTCGCTGCAGGTGACGGAGTTGGCGATCGTGATATTTTTTTCGATGCCGCGCAGCGCTTCTTCGAGCGTGATGTCAAGATCGTAGCGCAGGTCTGCGCCGCGCATCTGGCCGCCCTGCGATTGCCGCCGCGCGCCGCCGCCAAGAATTTCGCCGAACATCTCGTCGAAAATATCGGCAAAGCCTGTGCTGAATTCGAAACCGCCGAAACCGGCTCCCGCCGCCGCACCGCCTTGCTCGAACGCGGCATGGCCAAAGCGGTCATAGGCCGCGCGCCGCTGCGCGTCGCATAGCACCTGATAGGCTTCGCTGATTTCCTTGAATTTATGCTCGGCGGCTTTATCGCCCGGATTTTTGTCCGGATGATGCTGCATCGCCAGCTTGCGGTAGGCTTTTTTCAGGTCGTCGGCCGTGCAGGTTCTTACAACGCCAAGGAGCTCGTAGTAATCGACTTTCATAACGACCTCAACGCCGGTTTAGGGACGATTAAGCCGTGCCGCTCTTCTTGTCGTCCTTGACCTCGCTGAACTCGGCGTCAACAACGTCCGGCTTCGCTGAGGCTTCGCCGGATGCACCCGGTTCGCTACCCGTCGCGGCTCCCGCACCCGCCGCCGCTTCCTGCTGGTTCTTGTAAAGCTGTTCGCCGAGCTTCATCGAGACTTGCCCCAAAGCGTCGCTCTTCGACTTGATCGTCGCAGCATCGCCGGAATCGAGCACGCCCTTCAGATCGGCAATAGCGCTTTCGATGGCGGATTTGTCATCGGCTCCAACCTTGTCGCCGAGGTCCTTCAGCGTTTTCTCGGTGGTGTGGATCAGGCCGTCGGCCTGATTGCGCGCTTCGACCGCTTCGCGGCGTTTCTTGTCTTCCCCCGCGTTGGCTTCGGCTTCTTTCACCATGCGCTGGATATCGGCATCGCTGAGGCCGCCCGAGGCCTGAATGCGGATCTGCTGTTCCTTGCTGGTAGCCTTGTCCTTGGCCGTAACGCTGACGATGCCGTTGGCGTCGATGTCGAAGGTGACCTCGATCTGCGGCACGCCGCGCGGCGCCGG
>JAATFY010000123.1 GCA_015654915.1 Rhodospirillales bacterium | reverse complement strand
AGTTTTTCGATCGCGGGCGCAAGCTGCTGCTGTGAACGCCCGGCCAACAGCCGCTTTAGCAGATGTGCCTTGATGAAGGTGCGAAATTCGGCGGGCAGATCAGAATGTATTTTGCTCGGATGAGGCTGTCTTTCAGCCGTCATGCCCGCGAAAGCGGGCATCCCGTTTTCTGTTAAGCCGTTAAGAAACAAACGGGACACCCGCTTGCGCGGGTGTGACGAAACGGAAAAATTTGGTTCTTCTTTGTTACGCCAGCGATAAATCCTCCACAGCGTCACAGCTTCCGCCAACGCCGCCACGGTGCGCGGCCAGCCGACGGCGAAACCGAGGAAGTGCCAAAAGCTTTCGCCGGTAATCAGCGTATGGTCGAAATCGAAAACGGCGATGGTGCGCGGCTCGGCCATGGATCAATCGATCGGGTCGTTTGACAGAAGCGGCAATGTGCCGATGGGTTTGCGGCTGACGCCGGGGCTTTGCCACTCCAGAGTATTGAAATTGCCGCAGTGGCTACACAGTGCCTGCCATTCTTCCTGTGTGCCACCGCAGGACTGGCAGAGCCAGACCGGATCGGGCGGCGCTTCGCCCGCCTTAATCAGCCATTGCATCGCGGTCCGTTCATCCCCGCCCTCGCGCCGTTCCAGCCGCGCCAGCATTTTATAAACGCCCTGCGTCGCCTGATTGTGGCTGATCAGCGCAATCAGATGCCGCCGCGCTTCGCCCCAGATATCGGAGGCCCACGCCGCTTCGGCCAGCACAAACCGGCTGGCGGGCGCATCGAGATTGGCGTGACACAAACGCTCAACCTGCTTGTAGGCCTCCATCGCCTCGGCCTGATCCGCGCGGTAAACCGCAGCCAGTAGCGGATGCGGCGCGCGGCCCCAGTATTTCTCGATAGTGCGGTGCGCGGCGCGGTGATGGCCGGTATCCATCTGCCGCCGCGCGAGATTGATGATCGCAGGCGCCCAGTCGGACACTTGACGCACTGCCGGTTCGGCGGCTTGCAAGGCTTTATCGTCGTGTTTCTGTTTGGCTTCGCTTTGCGATGCCGCCACCAGCAACGCGGCGCGGTTTTGTTTGGCGCGCGCCGGTTCCATCAATCGCGTGGCCGTGACCTGCGTCAGGGCGATATCCGCGTCGCGCCATTCCTGCCGCCGCGCCAGAAGTTCGAACCGGATCAGGTTGAGCCACGGCGTGTCGGATTTGATCTCGCGCAGTTTCTCGATTAGATGATTGACCTCGGCCCAATCCTGCTGCCGTCGCGCTTCCATGATTAGCCCGCGATAGCCGAGAACGGCGCTGTCGCTGTCGGCGGCCAAAGCGCGGAAAATCTCCCGCGCGGCGCGGTGATCGCCCGCCAGTTGCGCCGCCTGCGCCTGTAACAGTTGTGTTGCCGCCGTCGCGCCCAGAAGTTTGCGCGCGCCGACCGCAAGCCGTCCGGCTTCCGCCGCGTTGCCGCCGGCGACGGCGATCAGCCCTTCGGTCAATTGATCCTGTCCCTGCCGCAGCTTTTTCAGCTTGCGGTGCAAACGCCATTGCTCCGGCCCGTGCTTGATCAGATGCCAGAAGCGGAACAGCAGGTAAAAAACGAAACCGGCGGCCAGGGCGCAGAGGCCGAGAAAGGCCGCCGAGGTTTCAATGACGTAATCGTGCCAGACGATCCGCGCGGTGCCGGGCCGGTCGGCCAGCCATACGGCCAGCGCCACCAGAACGACAAGCCGCAGAACGAAGCCGAGCAAACCCTTCACGGCTCACCGGAGGGATTGGCGAGTGCCGAGAAATGCGCCGCGAGGGCGCGGAGATTTTCGTCGATAGCCCGCCGCGCTTCGGCCTTTTCGCGCCAGCCGTTCAAAACCTGCTGCGCATCCGGCGGCAGGTTTTTCATGGCCTCCAGCGCCCCTGCAATATCACCCTGCGCAAGCGCGGTTTCCATGATCGTAAAAGCGTCGGTTGCGCCGCCGCCATGCATGCGCCGGACGGAGACCAGTCCCCTGAGTTCGGCGAGAAACTTCTCCCACCATGTTTGCGCGTCGTTTTTAGCGATGGCCGTGGCGGCAGAGGTTTCCAGCGCGATCAACTCTTCCTGCAGCACGGGAAGCGCGGGGGCTCCCTTGGCGGCGAGTGGTTCGAGTTTACTCAAGGATTCCTGAAAACCCGTATCGTTCTTCGTCGCGTCGCGCATGGCGGCAAGCTCGGCGGTGAAACTGCGGCCTGCCGTTGCCGCCTCGCGCAACTGGATAAAGGCAATCGCGGCGGCCAGAGAAGCCTGCGTCGCCTGCTGCGAATGCATGGCGTGGGTGCCGGTCTGCTTTACTTCGGTTTGCAGCGCGGCGAGCGCCGACGACAAGGCGATCATATCATTTTGCAAATGCGCGACTTCGGCGGCAGATTCGGGTGGTGCGCCGGCTTGGGTTTTTACGTCCGCAGGTGCTGTGGCCTGCGCGTTCAGCGCATTGAGTTGCTTGTCGAGAACCTCGACCCTGCTCTCCAAGTCGGTGAGGCGCTGTTTCGTTGCCGCAAAATCCTGCGCCGCCAGCCCGCCATGCATGCGGTTGAACCACGGGCAATAGGGCAAAACGGCAATTGCCGCGCCGATGACGGCGAGAATAACGAGCAGGCAAAGAAACTTCTTTTTCCGGCACGGTGGTTTTTCCGGCGTTTCCGGCATTGGTGATAAAGATTGCGTGTCGGTCATGGGACCTCAGGAAACGGGAAGGGCTTCTTTCAGGCAGCTTATCGCAGCATCTTCGGTCGGTACAGGCGCCGCGATCAGTTTTCGCCACGGCAGCGATTTCAGCACGTCGGTCACGGCTTCGCTCAGTCCTATCGCGATCAGCCTCTCGCAGCAAGCCTCAAGCCCGTGCTGCCGCAAAAGGCTTTTCAGCGTTACCGCCGTGCGCGCCGAAAACACCAGAACGGCGTCCAGTTTCCCTTCTTCAAGCCGCGCAATCGCCTGCGGCGTGAGTTTCGCGGCGGCAATCGCGGCATAAACCGGCCAGGCGACGACGGTGAACGCCATGATCCGCAACTGGTCGTAAGCTTTGCTGTCGACATCGTTGCCGGCGATATGCAGGAGCGGCCGGTTTTTATGCGGCAGTTTTTGCGCAACGAGTTGCGCCAGTACCGCGCCGTCGCCGGAGGCCGCGTAGGTCGTGCGGAAACCCAGAGCGGCCGCCTTCACGGCCGTGCGCGGCCCCACGCAGAAACAGGGCAGATCAAGGAGAGCGGAAATGTCGATGTTGCTTTTGCCCAGCGCGTCCAGCGCATTGCCGCTCGTCACCAAAACGGCCTGGTGATTGCCCGCGGGCCGCAGCGCGATATCGGGAATGATCGTCAGCAGCGGCTCGATCACGCACTCATAGCCGTGACGCTTAAGTTCTGCCGCCAGTGTCTCGGACGAAGCTTGCGGCCGGGTGATGAGGATGGAAGCCATGGACCATACTAGGCCGCAAAGAAATCGGCGGGCAACATGCCCTTGAATTTGTGGCCGAGATCCGCGCCGATCGTCTCGGCCTGCCGGACGGGGCCGCTGTGTTGCAGGCGGATCAGCGAAGTTCCGTCGGGCCGGGCGACCAGCGCATCCAGCGTGATCCGGTCGCCTGCCGTCAGGCGCGCGAGCGCGGCGATCGGTGTCTGGCAGGACCCGTCGAGCACACGCAGCAGGGCGCGCTCGGCATTGACGCAGGCGTGGGTGTCGGCGTCGTTCAGCGGCGCCAGAAGGCGGCGCATATCCTCGTCGCCGTTGCGGATTTCGATTCCGATGGCGCCTTGCGCCGCCGCCGGAAGCATGATGTCGGTTTCCATGATCGAGGATATCTGCGCCGTCACGCCGAGCCGCGTCATCCCCGCCACCGCGAGCAACGTCGCATCCGCGATTCCGTCGGAAAGTTTCTTGAGCCGCGTGTCGACATTGCCGCGCAAAGGCACGACGCGCAGATCGGGACGCCGCGCCAGAATTTGCGCCTGACGTCTTAAACTGGATGTGCCTACAGTTGCGCCGGACGGAAGTTCGTCCAGAGTGCGTACCTTGCGGCCGATAAAGATATCGCGCGGATCGATGCGTTCCAGCACAACGGCAATCTCGAGCCCGGGCGGCAGCCAGCTGGCAACGTCTTTCATCGAATGAACGGCCATATCGATATGGCCGCTTTGCAGGGCCTCTTCGATTTCCTTGGTGAAAAGCCCCTTGTTGCCGCCAAGCTCGATGAAGCTGCGTTCCTTGTTTTCGGGCTTCCAGTCGCCGCTGGTGCGGATCGGGACGATCTCGATTTCGGCCTCGCTACCCAAATTGGGGTGTGCCGCGCGGAGTTTTTTCTGAACTTCCTCGGCCTGGACGAGGGCGAGGGGGCTGCCGCGGGTGCCGAGGCGGATATTTTTTTTCATCCGGGTTACTCAAAAAGGGGAAGAAGATT
>JAATFY010000234.1 GCA_015654915.1 Rhodospirillales bacterium | reverse complement strand
TTCCCAAGGGCGCGCAATCATCGCGTACACAGGATATTGCCATGGCCATCGCGCGCCTGATCGAGAAACCTTTGACGGAAGTTTTTGCCGATGAGATTGCACAAAACAGGGCTGCAGTCGCGGCGGCCAAAGCGGCGGCCGCGGCGCTGAGGGAGCAAGCAAAACTCGCAGCCGGACAGGCTGGTGGTGCGACGACAAACACCGGCACGGACAACGCCGCGAAAGCGGAAAGGCCTGCCGATGACTCGCAAGTGAAACGCACGGGCAACCCCGATGGGAAGCCAACCCCCTGAAAGCTGGACTAGTCCGGATTAAACGGAGTAGCTTCGGATTCTTAGCCAAGGAGTCCTTCGCATGCTCATCGATCCGTGGAATGTGTTTACCGCCAATTTCGGCACGATGCCGAAACCCTATACGGCTTTCGTCACGCTTCTGGATATCCTGTTGTACGTGATTTTGATGGTGAGGGTTGGCGGCGCGCGGCGCAAGCATCAGATCGATGCGCCGACCACCACCGGACCAGTCGAGTTCATGCGCGTTTTGCGCGTTCACGCCAACACAACAGAACAGCTGGTGATGCATCTGCCGCTTTTATGGATCGCGGCCTTCGCGATGGACGATGTTTTCGCGGCAGCTTTCGGTGCGGTATGGATCCTCGCCCGCATCCTCTACGCGCGCGGCTATTACCGCAAAGCCAGGAGTCGCCACAAAGGTTTTCTCATCGGCATGATCGTCAATCTGATCCTGTTTATCGGCGCGATGGCGGGGACGATCGCTTCCTTCTAGGATGCGGCGCGGATATCGCTGACGGCGTTTATAAAAGCCAGCTTGCGGTCGAGATTGGCCGCATCGGCAACCGCAAATGTCTCGCGCACCTTGTCCCATAATTCCAGTTTGCGGTTGACCGGCCCTGACGCATGTATGGCCTGCGTCCGCACCGACTGGCGCAGATAATCTATCAGCAATGTTCGGATGACATCGAAGCTTTCGGCATCCGTCTTGCGGGCGATCTGGTCGGCCAGCTTATGAAGTCGCGCGATATCGAGCTTCGGCATCGCGGCGATCAAATCCAGCAATTCCGTATAAAGCGGCAGGGTCTCCGTCCGGATGATCTTCAGGGCGAAACCGATGCTGCCACCCGAAAGCCGGATCAGGCGCTCGATATCATCCGGCGACAGATCGGGGCCGGAGCGCGCCAGAACGGTTTTCATGTGCTTGTCGTCGAGGGGCGCCAGTTGCAGGATGCGGCACCGCGAACGGATGGTCGGCAGCAATCCGCCCGGCGTCGCCGCGGTAATGAGGATGAGAACGCGTGCGGGCGGCTCTTCCAGAATTTTCAGGATAGCGTTCTGGCCGTGGCGGTTCATGGTATGCGCCTCGTCGATCAAAACGACGCGCCAGCCGCCATGCGTCGAGGTCTTGTGCAGAAACGATGCAATCCTGAGCGCATCATCCACCACAATAACGTTGCGCAATTCGCCGGTTTTCTCGTCGGTCGCGCGGCGTACCACCAGCATATCGGGATGCGCTTCAGCGGTGATCAGCTTCGCCACGCGGTGATTCATATCGATTTTGCCCAGCGCGTTCTGGCCGCCCGACAGAACGTGGTGGGCTATGTGATAGGCCAGCGTCGTCTTGCCGATGCCTTCGATGCCGGTAATCAACCAAGCATGATGCATGCGGCCCGACGTAAAAGCCTCGCCCGCCTGCTGCAGCGCTTCATCGTGGCCGATCAGGGTCGGGTTATGCGCGGGATGAAGTTCGCTCATTTCGTTTTCAGATGAAAGCGTTTGGATACAGCGGCGGCAACATCTTTAGAAACCGTATCTTCGGCATGACCAGCATCGATAATTTTGATCCGCTTTGCGTTCTTTTTTGCCAGAGCCAGATAGGCGCTGCGCAGTTTCTTGTGAAACGGCGCCGCCTTCAACTGATAACGGTCGTTCCAGCCGCCGCGCTTTTTGACGCGCGACATGCTGGTCGCGACCGGCACATCCAGAAGTAACGTAAGGTCGGGCTCGAAATCACCCGCGATCTGGCGGTAAAGACTCTTCACCACATCCGCCCCTGCTTCGTCCTTGATGTTGCCCTGATACACCAGCGAGGAATCCACAAACCGGTCGCTGATCACCCATGCGCCGCGTTTCAGCGCGGGCCATACTGTACGTGTAAGATGCTCGCGGCGCGCAGCGAAGATCAGCAGAAGCTCCGCCAACGGCTCCCAGTAACCTTCGTCCTGCGACAACCATAGTTTGCGGATTTCTTCCGCAGCAGGTGAACCACCCACTTCGCGGGTGAGGACAACCTTGATTCCACGCTTGCGTAAAAATTCCGCAAGGTGTTTGGCTTGCGTCGATTTTCCGGCTCCCTCACCGCCCTCGAGCGTAATGAATTTGCCGCGCGCCACAGATCAGGCCTTGTTGAGCAGGAGATGCAGCTTCACGCCGAGACGCGCAAAGAAACCGAGTTGCGGCACATCGTCACCGGCAACCAGCGGAACTTCCTTGGCATCCATGCCCGGAGCCGTGACCGTTAGCTTGCCGAGTTGCTGGCCTTTGGCGATGGGCGCAGGCACCGGCTGATCGAAGGTAATTGCGGTTTTGAGCCCCGCACGGGCGCTGCGCGGCAGCGTCAGAACAACATCCTGCGCCGCCAGCAACGATACTGTTTGTGCTTGTCCTAGCCAGACCTTTGCCTCGGCCAATTTGTCATTGGCTTTGACGACCGGATAAAATCCATATTCGCGATAACCCCAATCCAGCAGATGTGCGGATTCGTCCGCGCGCGCCTGCATGTCTTTCAGGCCATTCAGCACCAGTACCAGCCGGCGACCATCGCGCACGGCGGAGGCCGTAAGACCGAAACCGCCGACATCGGTATGTCCGGTCTTCAGGCCGTCGACATTCATGTTGCGGTAGAGCAGCGGGTTGCGGTTACCCTGCTTGATGTTGTTGTAGGTGAATTCGATTTCCGAGAAGTAATGATAGTCTTCCGGAAAATCGCGGATCAGCGCTACCGCCAAGGTCGCCAGATCGCGTGCCGTCGAATAATGCTGCGGATCGGGCAGACCGGTCGCATTCACGAAGTGGCTGTTGGCCAGACCGAGTTCCTTTGCCTTGGCATTCATATTGTCGGCAAAGGCGGATTCCGAACCCGACCCCAGAGCCTCGGCAAGCACCACGGCGGCATCGTTGCCCGACTGCACGATCACGCCGCGGATCAGGTCTTCGACTTTCGCATGCTGTCCCACATTCAGGAACATGCGCGAGCCTTCCTGCTTCCAGGCGTGTTCGCTGGTGACAAGTTCGTCCGTCATCTTCAATTTGCCGTTTTTGATCGCATCGAAAACGACATACACCGTCATCATCTTGCTCATGGACGATGTCGGCATCTGCGTATCGGCGTCTTTGGCGTATAGAACCGTGCCCGTTGTTACATCGACCAGAATGGCCTGCTTGGCCGCCGTTTCAACCGGAGCTACAGTCTGCGCCAGTACCGGAAAGGCAAAAAGAATAACAAAAACAGGAAGCAGAAGAATTCTTTTCATGTTTATCCTCAGTCAACAACAGTGCGTGGATTGGCGACGCCTGCGCCCTTAACTTTGGTCAGAAGGCTATCCGCCTGCGCAACATCCGGAACCGGCCCCACCCTTACGCGATAGAATTTAACGCCGTTAACAATCGCCTCCGAAATCGTGGAATGGCCAAGGCCGCCCAAGGTTTGCTGCATCCGCGTGGCATTTTCAAGTTTCGTAAAAGCGCCCGCCTGCACATAAAGCTGATGGGGTCCCGTGACCGGAACCTGAACCACTTCCTGTACCGGTTTGGTTTCCAGCAACTGCTGATGCACGGCAGGCGTCGTATGGATCGGTTCCAGCGTCTGGGTCGTGACCGGCGTAATGGAAGCCGTTGCAGGAGGCGGCGCCTCGGCCGAAGCAACCTGTGTCGGCTTGGCGCTGCCATAATGACGCGTGGCGTCGGCAATCGCCTTGCTTTCGTCGGCCAGCACTTGCACACGGACTTTGGCGGTGCCTTGCTGCTCGAACCCGAGCAATTGCGCGGCGCGTTGCGAAAGATCGATGATGCGCGCGCCCGAGAATGGCCCGCGGTCATTGATGCGCACGACGATCGAGCGTCCGTTATCAAGGTTTGTTACACGCGCCAAGGTCGGCAACGGCAAGGTTTTATGCGCGGCGGTCAGTTCGTTCTTGTTGAAAATTTCGCCGTTTGCCGTCGTGCCGCCATGGAAAGCCGCGCCGTACCATGATGCGACGCCGGTTTCGTCATAACTGTAATCCTCGCGCGGGTAGTACCAGTTGCCTTCGATCTGGTACGGTTCGCCGACCTTGTAGGTCGCTTCGCCGGTAGCGGTGCCACCGCCCGTGTGCGGCGCGTGGGAAGCGCAGGCCGCCAGAATCAAAAGCAGGACGGCGGGCGACAGGCGATAAAGATGACGCATTATTTGATCCGATCCGCCAGCAAGCCGACAGTGGTGGCAAAGTAAGTGGAGCGATTCCATCGCATCAGTGCGCGGAAGTTATCATAGACCAGAAAGCTTCGTCCATCCGGACCATCGGGCTGGATTAACGAGGCTTGCAGCGGTTTATCGGGCAAGGCCGAGCCATCGAGGCTGCGAACCCCCGATTGCTGCCATTCGGCCAGACTATGCTGGTGATCAAGGCCCGCCTCTTGCGTGGGGACATCTTTTCCCAGAGTGACTTCCCTGCCCCATGTCAGGTCGTTGCGCCATCCTTCGGCGGCAAGGTAATTGGCGATGGAAGCCAAAACATCCGGCGTATTATCCCAGATGTCGCGCTGGCCGTTGTTGTCGTAATCGACGGCATAACGGAGATAGGTGGATGGCATGAACTGGCACTGCCCCATCGCCCCTGCCCACGAGCCTCTCAACTCTTCGGCGGGAACATGCTCCGCATCAATGATACGCAAGGCATTGAATAATTCCTTGCGGAAAAAATCGGCGCGGCGGCCTTCGTAAGCCAGCGTCATAAGGGAATCGACAACGCTGAAATCGCCGCTGTTATGCCCGAAACTGCTTTCCATTCCCCACAACGCGACGATCACTTCCGGCGCGACGCCGTAACGCTGCGAAATTGCGTCCAGCACATCGCCATATTTGTCCAAGAGTCTTCGCCCCTCGCGCACGCGGTCGGGCGTAATGGTGTGGTGAAGATAGGACTCGAAAGTGGCGGTGGATTCCGGTTGTTTCTGGTCGAGCACGATGACGCGGTCGTCCAGCATGGCGTGATCGAGAACTGTCTGAGCCGTCGCCGGCGAAATGCCGTTCGCAATAGCTTCCTGCTCCAGTTGCTGCAGCCATTGGGCAAAACCGCTGGTGCGAACGATGGCGGCGTGCGCCGCCGCCGCGCCGGAAATTACAAAAAACGCGACAAGGAAAATCCGTTTTACTTTGGCCATAGGCTATCCGTATATCCCATCAGCCGGTAGGCGACGAGGCCGTAATATTCATGCATGGCCAGATTCATTTTCTGCAGATGCTCTTCCAGATTGAACTGCAGCCGCGAGGATAATTTCCCGCTGGTCATATAATCGGTCGGCGCCGGATAGATGTTCCATCCTGCCTTGCGAAAACAGGCCATCGAACGCGCCATGTGCCATGCGCTTGTTACCAGCAGCCAACTCTGTTCCGGCACGGGATGGACAAGCGCCGCGGTCTTCACGGCATTCTCATAGGTATTGCGCGCCTGATCTTCGAAAACCATGCGCTGAACCGGAACACCGATGCTCGCCAGCGATTGCCTGGCAATCTCGGCTTCTTTCAGCTTGGCTTCGGGAGCCAGCAGGCTGGAACCGCCGGTGAAAACAAGTTTCGCCTGCGGGTACTCGCGCGCCAGAGCGGCGAATTCGATGTAACGCTGCGCCGAGGAGTGGACCACCGGCTGCCCGCGCATTTCGCTCAAGTAAGGTTTCTCGTCGCCGCCCAATAAAATAATGCCGTCGACATGATCGGGCTTGACCGGCGGAAACCGGTTTTCCAGCGGCGTGAGAATCCAGTCACCGACGGGGAATATGGCGACGAAAAAAAGCAGGAAGGCGATATCGAAACACATTTTGCGTCCCAGATTCTGCCATGTCTTGCCTTTGGCCGTGACGAGAAAGCCGCCCGCCAGCAACAGCAGCACCAGCATGTTGCCGGGCGAGAAGAAAGCCCAGAAAACCTTGGATAATGTGAACATCATGGGCTAAAAATTTCCTGTGATTTGCCGTTTTTTGGTTTATACACTGTTGTTCTTCCATGATCTACCGCCCCGAATAAGCATCCCGATGACCGACACCTGTTCCGTTCCATCCCAGCCTATTTATCACGCCAGCGGCGGTCCTTCGACCTCTGCCGCGCTGCGCGATATTGGCGAGGCTTTCCGGCGTTCGCCGCTCTGGCTGCTGATGGCATGGCAGGATATCAAACTGCGTTACCGCGGCTCGGTCCTCGGCCCCTTCTGGCTGACGCTGAGCATGGGCGTCATGATTCTGGCGATGGGGATGGTATACAGTCGCCTCCTGAAAACGGCAGCCAACGATTATTTCCCCATGCTGACGCTCGGCCTCCTGCAATGGACGCTGATGGCGACGCTGATGCAGGATGCCTGCATCACCTTCATTCAAGCCAATTCCTTCATCAAGCAAATCCGTTTGCCCTATATGACCTACGTCATGCGCACGCTGGCGCGCAATCTGGCCGTCTACGCGCATAACTTTATTATCTACATTATCGTCGCGCTGATCTTCGGTATCTGGCCCGGCGTTTATTTATGGCTGTTGCTGCCGGGACTGGTTTTGTTCCTATTAAACGCCATGTGGGTGATTATGTTTCTGGCGATGGTCTGCGCCCGTTTCCGCGATATTACACCGATCATCAGCAGTCTGGTTCAGGTCGTCTTCTTCGTCACGCCGGTGATCTGGGCGCCCGGACTCCTTCAGGGTCATCAATGGGTGGTCGAACTTAATCCGTTTTACCATTTGCTCGAACTGATCCGCGCGCCGCTGCTCGGCCATGCGCCGGATGCCTTAAGTTACATATATACCAGCGCGACCGCCATTCTGGGCATCGCCGGCACGTTCATTATGTTCCGCCGCTTTCGGGCGCGAATTGCTTATTGGGTATAGCCATGTCGGTGCTTGCTTCCCTTAAAAACGTCACGGTGCATTTTCCGATCTACAGCCTCGGCAGCCGCTCGCTGAAAC
>JAATFY010000033.1 GCA_015654915.1 Rhodospirillales bacterium | reverse complement strand
GGAAGCGATTTACATCGGTCATCGGCGTTTTGATTAAGCCGGGGCAGACGACATTCACCGCGATGTTATGTCGCGCCAACTCTCCGCGCATGGCATGGCCGTAAATTCGTACGGCGGCCTTGCAGGCGGCGTAGGACGGTGCGCCCGGCATGCCGCGAAAACCGGCCAGCGAACTGATAGTCGCGATCTGACCATGTCGCTGTTTCACCATCACCGGCACGACCGGATGAACGGTATTCAGAACGCCGTTAAGATTGGTGGCAAAAATCGCGCGCGATTGCTGCTCGCTTTCGCCGCTGCCGCCCGTGCCCGCCGAGATACCCGCATTGGCGATGATAAGGTCGATAGGTTGCCGCCTCGCGCATTCTGTAATCCATGCCTCCATGGCTCCGGCATCCGTGACGTCGCCTGAGGTTGTAGTGACAACGGCTCCTTTTTGCCGCGCCGATTCTGCAACTTTGGCGAGCCGGTCCGCATTGCGCCCGTGCAGCGCCAGCGAAACGCCGGAACCCGCATAGAGTTCTGCCAGCGCCGCGCCGATGCCGCTGGATGCGCCGGTAATAAGGATGTGTTTGGGGTTAAGCATGGGGGCAGGGGGTCAGAGGTCAGGGGTCAGAGAATCTTTGGCACAAAGAGCAATAGCAGATTACTATATGCAGTAGGTTCCCAAACGACTTTTAATCTCCGATCCCCGACCTCCGACCCCTAATCTCTGACCCCTAACCCCTAACCCCCGGCCTCTGACCCCTATGTTTGGCGATACAATTCAAATACGCGGTTTGATGATGGTTCTGTCCTCGCCTTCTGGGGCGGGCAAGACTACGATTTCGCGCCGGTTGCTGGAATCCGACAAGGAACTCACTTTGTCGGTTTCCGTCACCACGCGCCCGCGCCGCGCGCAGGAAACGGACGGGGTCGATTATCGTTTCATCGATGCCACCGAGTTCAACCTGATGGTCAATCGCGAACAGTTGCTGGAACACGCCAAGGTGTTTGGCAACTACTACGGTACGCCGCGCCTGCCGGTCGAAAACACCCTGACCGCGGGCCGCGATGTTCTGTTCGATATCGACTGGCAGGGGACACAGCAACTGGCGGAAAAAGCCCGCGACGATCTGGTCAGCGTTTTCATCATGCCGCCGTCATGGCGCGAACTTGAACGCCGACTTTATTCCCGCGCGCAGGACGATCCGTCCGAGATCAACCGCCGTATGGCCAAGGCTTCCGACGAAATGAGCCATTGGGCCGAGTACGATTACGTCATCATCAACCGCGATCTGGATCAGTCGGTGGCCGCCGTGAAGGAAATCCTGCACAGCGAACGCATGAAACGCCGCCGCCAGACCGGCCTAGCCGAATTTGTGAAGGGGTTGAAAGAGGGGCGTTAGGAATCAATAAGTTAGCTGCATCGATGAAAGTAATTCGCCTCTCCCAAAAGCGGGAAAAAGAGACTAGTTTCCTTACATTGCCGTGAACATTATTTGAAAAATTGCCGTGGAGAATTTCGATGCCGGAACCAAAAATAAACGTATTGCCGCAACCGCATAACGTCGACATTGTTTCGCGCGAAGGGTTGCATACGCTTGTTGCCATCAATAGCCTCGAGCAGATTTTTACGTTTTCTGCAGATGCCATCACAAAACAGATCAAAAAAGACGATACCATAAAATTTATTAGAGAGAATAAAGGTAATCACGATTTGACGGGTGCAGAGATTTCACGGGACGGCACTGTTCTTGGCAATATCACATTGGCGCGTCCCATTCCTTTCATTCCTTTCGCCGCGAAACTTTACTCTAAGAAATTTTCTTAATTTAAAATCCGCGCCAACTCTTCAAAATCCTTCACCGATAAATTTTCCGCGCGCAGGGTCGGATCGATGCCGGCGCGGTTTAATAATTCCTCACCGCCCAAAGGTTTCAGGCTCGAGCGCAGCATTTTGCGGCGCTGGCCGAAAGCCGCCGCTGTTACTTTTTCCATCACCTCGAACGGAATATCTTTAGGTCGGTCCTTGCGCGGTGTCAGATGGACGACCGCCGAATCCACTTTGGGCGGCGGCGTGAAGGCCCGCGCCGGAATATCCATCACGCGTTCGACGTTGCAGCAGAACTGCGTGATGACCGACAGCCTGCCGTAGGTTTTGTTGTCGGGCACGGCGGTCAGGCGGTCGGCGACTTCGGCCTGAAACATCAGCGTCAGGCTTTTATAGGCATCCATTTGCCGCAGCCAGCCCAGCAGAAGTTCCGTGCCGATATTGTAAGGCAAATTAGCCACCACGGCGCGCGGGGTTTTGGCGAGATCCGTCAAATCGCTTTCCAGCGCATCGCCTTCGATGACTTCAAGCCGTCCGTCCGCCGCGGCAACCAGATCGGCCAGCGCCGCAATGCAGCGGCGGTCTTTTTCGATGGCGATAATCTTTTTGGCTTTGGTGCCGAGCAGGGGTCGCGTCAGGCCGCCGGGGCCGGGCCCAACCTCGAACACCGTGCAGCCCTTCAGGTCGCCCGCGCATTCGGCGATACGGCGCGTGAGATTGAGGTCGCACAGGAAATGCTGGCCGAGCGATTTCCGCGCCATCAGATCATAACGCGCAATTACGTCGCGCAGCGGCGGCAAAAGATCGAGCGGCGCGAACGGCATTAAGAGGGTGTGCCCAGCCGGACGTCGATATAGGCGGCGCGGCGTAGGTCGCGCAGCAGGCGGCGGGCCGGCAGTTCCAGGTTCTCGGTGCCGATCGTGTTGGTAATGGCGGCGCGGTCGACATTGCCTGCAGGCACATGGCGGTCGCAGACAAACAGGATCAAAGCGCCCTTGTCGGTGGCGAGCGGTTGGCTGGCTTGTCCTACCGCCAGATGGTGCACTTTATGGGCGATCGTCGGCGGGGCTTTATCGAGCGCGACCTCGCCCAGATCCTTCCAGCGCCAGCTC
>JAATFY010000119.1 GCA_015654915.1 Rhodospirillales bacterium | reverse complement strand
GCGACGACTTCCGTGAATGTCCGGCAGGTGTTGGTCGAACTGAAAAGCGACAATGACTGGCTGAAGCGCGAAGCGCTGCGTTTCCTGATCAAGCGCGAGAATGTCCAGAACGCCTTTATCTTCTGCAACCGCAAAGTCGACGTGGCACTGCTGCATAAATCGCTGGTCAAGCACGGGTTGAATGCCGGCGCTTTGCACGGCGATATGGAACAGTTCGAACGCACGGCGACTTTAGATAAATTTAAGCGCGGCGAGCTTACTCTTCTGGTCTGCAGCGACGTGGCCGCCCGCGGCCTCGATGTCGAGGCCATGAGCCATGTCTTCAATTTCGACGTGCCCTTCCATGCCGAGGATTACGTCCACCGCATCGGCCGTACCGGACGCGCCGGACGCAGCGGCACCGCCTACACGCTGGTAACGCCGGAAGACGACAAGAACGTCGCCGCCATCGAACATCTGATCAAAAAGAAGATTGAACGCGAGTCCCTCAAGGATTTACCGGAGCCCCGTCCCGAAGAACATGGCCAACGCAGGCACCAGTCGAGCCGAAATTCCCATAATAATTCGGGCCGGAATCCGAACCGCCATCGCGAGCACAATCCACGGCATCGGGTTCACGAATCATCGGCACCGGCGGCACAACCGCAGCAGCGCCCCAGTGCGCCGCCCACCCTGCCCGCCGATACTCATTCCACCGACGAACTTCCGGCTTTCCTGCGCCGTCCGGTTACGGGCAAGAGCGGTTAAAGAGACGGCCTTTCGGACGAAGAGGCAGTAGCGGTAACCGCTTTTTTCGGACGCGCTATTCCCAGATACTCGGCGATACCGCCATATTTTTCCGATGTGAGTACGCTTAAACATGCGCAGCCATAGAGCGCTACGACCGCAACATTCGCCAAGTAGACTTTCAAAGAGGATTCCGGCATTACCGCGAATGCTGCGGCTATGCACCCGGTTGTCATGATAAGAAGCGGGAATTCTTTATCCCTGAGTTGCGCCGAGAAAGACCGCATGGTGGAAAGGCAGAAACGCCGAACGGGGCGCGCGAATTGAAAATTTGCTGCCTTTCTGAAGAAGTCTTTAAGACGCAAATTACCATTCCCGAAACGGGAGGAAATCATTTCCTGATAACCCGGCGCCGCGCGAAAAACCGTAAGGGCGAAGGCCGCCAGAAAGGTTAAATCTGCAAGTGCCGTAAAAGCGACGGCGGAGCTAAAATGCGGCGTTAGATTGATAACACTCTGCGCATACGACCTGACAACATTCACATTCGTTGCCGCTACTCCATAAGCCCAAGCCCAATAAAAATAAGGATCGCTTACAACCTTTATGAAACCGTATCCCACATCCCTGAGCTTTTGAGGTGGATCAATGGTTTTTACAATCCAGGTCCCGGCGACTCTTTCGGCTACCCTATCCGGAAAAACATCCAGTTTTTCTTTTGGCACCGCCAAAAGAGCGTTACTCATTAACGATAAAAACAATACTCCTGCTTCGGATGTGACGCCGGAATGAATAAGGCTTGCCCCAGTCGCTAGAGCTTGAAATCCCGCTTGTATCTTAAACTGTAGCTTGGGAGTTTTGTCTGCATTATCATCAGAAATATCCTTCCGTCTTTCCGCATGCATACGGAAACAAAAATAGGTTGCTGCCGCGAAGGAATTAATGACAATTCCGCTGATGCCTCCGGCCGTCCAGTCCAGAACGATATTGGAAACACCTGAAAGAACGCACCCGTCGGTGCCAGAATTAAGCGCTCTTTCTTCAACACCTGCGGCCGTCCAGTCTTGGGCAATACTGGAAATACCTGAAAGAACGTACTGCTTGGGAGCAGGATTAAATATCTTATTCATGCGAATCGCCTAAACATATTAAGCCCTTAGTGGAATATCCTGCTTGTCGGATGCACGCGGGTCTGGCAATCCTGAGACATGCGTAATGCCCCCCTCCGTAAAGAATCTATAAGGAACTACCTCCTGCGGGGGGCCGCATTTACTTTTTTCCTCATTTCCGGCGCATTTCCGACCCATGCTGCCGAAACGGCGGCGCCGGTGGATGAACGCAAAAACGAGACGCTCATTACCGCCCACCAGATGTCCTCGGATCAGGATACGGGCATAGTCACGGCCACCGGTCATGTCGAAATCGCGCGGGGAGATTACGTACTCCATGCCGACAAGGTGACCTATAACCAGACGACCGGCGTCATGCATGCCGAAGGCCATGTGGCGATATTGCAGCCTACCGGCGAAGTCGAATTTGCGGATCACGAAGAAGTGACCGGCGACATGAAGCAGGCTTTCGCCGAAAATATCGGCATCCTGTTTCCCGACAATTCGCGCTTCGCAGCAAAAATGGCGCAACGCTATGCCGGACGTTATATGCTGGCCAATCAGGGCGTCTATACGGCCTGTAATGTCTGTAAGGAAGATCCGGATAATCCGCCGTTGTGGCAATTGAACGGCACCACCATCGTCCATGATAACGTCGAACATGAAATTTATTATCACAACGCGACCATCGATTTTGCCGGTGTGCCGGTTCTCTATACGCCCTATTTCTCGGCCCCCGACCCGACCGTCGAACGGCGGCAAGGTTTTCTGACTCCGACACCGGGTGTTTCGCCCGATCTCGGCGATTTTGTCCGGGTTCCCTATTATTTCGATATTGCGCCCGATTCCGATGCCGTCTTCTCGCCCACCTTCAGCCAGAAGGATAAATGGCAGATGGGCGGCGAATACCGCAAGCGTTTCGAAAATGGCCTCCTGCAATTCGACGGCACCTTTACCCAAGCCGACCTTATCAGTGATACAGGTGTCGACGCCGGACAAAAATGGCGCGGCAATCTGTTCGGCGGCTTCGTGTACGACCTCGATAACGTCTGGCGCGCCGGAACCGACGTGGCCTTCACCTCGGATAAAAGTTATTTGCAGCGTTACCGGATTTCGTCGGCCGACCAGTTGACCAACCGCGCCTATATCGAAGGCTTCAAGGGTCGCGATTACGCGGTCACCAACATGTATTATTTCGAGGATTTGCGGCCCGGAACGCAGCCGGTTCAACCTCTCGTGCTGCCGGATGCGAGCTTCAGCATGCTCGGCGAGCCGGGGCAAACTTGGGGCGGCCGCTGGTCGTTCGACGGCAGTATTCTTGCCACTTCGCGCGAGAACGAGAATCAGGGGCTGAATCAGCAGGGCCCCGATACGCGCCGTCTGTCTCTCGACACGGGATGGGAAAGGCGATTCATTTCGGACACCGGCCTAGTGACGACTCTCTCCGGCCTTCTGCGCGGCGATGCCTATTGGGCAGATAACGTCGTCAACCCCGACGGATCGGGCAATACATTCAATAATGTGCTGCTGGCGCGGCAGTTCGAGCAGGCCAATGTTGTCACAAGCTATCCGATGGGAAGAAACGGTGACGGATACCAGCAATTGCTCGAACCGATTGTCGCCTTCACGGCGGCGCCGCGCGTCAAATTCGATCCGCGCCAGCCGATCGAAGACAGTCTCGATATCGAGTTCGACGAAACCAACCTGTTCTCGCCGAATCGTTTTACCGGCACCGACCTGATCGAAGGCGGCAACCGAGCCACCTACGGCCTCCGCCATGCCATCACGATGGACGACGGTGCACGCGTCGATATGTTCGGCGGCCAAAGCTACGATTTCAGCCAGAACACCGATTTCCCCGACCAGTCGGGGTTGCAGGATCATTGGTCGGATTACGTCGGACGCATCGATTTCCTGCCGGCGGACTGGGTCAGTATGAATTACGGCTTCCGCCTC
>JAATFY010000251.1 GCA_015654915.1 Rhodospirillales bacterium | reverse complement strand
TTGGCATAGGCTTCAACCAAAGCGACACGTTCGGGGTCGCGGCCGGTGAATTTCAGGTAATCGATGGTCACGACGTCGATGGGAAACAAACCGCAGGTAGCACCGTATTCGGGCGCCATATTGGCGACGGTGGCGCGGTCGGCCAGCGATAGGCTGGTAAGGCCGGGACCGTAAAATTCGACGAATTTATTGACCACGCCTTTTTGGCGTAGCATCTGCGTGACCGTCAGCACAAGGTCAGTGGCGGTGGTGCCGTCGCGCGGCTTGCCGGTCAGCTTGAAGCCGACCACTTCGGGGATCATCATGGAAACCGGCTGGCCCAGCATGGCGGCTTCGGCTTCGATGCCGCCGACGCCCCAACCCAGCACGGCAAGGCCGTTGATCATGGTGGTATGGCTGTCCGTTCCCACACACGTATCGGGATAGGCGACCAGCTTGCCGGTCGCGTCTTCGTCGGTCCATACGGTCTGTGCCAGATATTCGAGATTGACCTGATGGCAGATGCCGGTTCCGGGCGGCACGACGCGGAAATTGTTGAAGGCTTTCTGGCCCCAGCGCAGGAACGCGTAACGCTCGTAATTGCGCTCGAACTCGCGGGCGACGTTTTGCGCGAAAGCTTCCGCGGTGCCGAAATGATCGACCATCACCGAATGGTCGATGACGAGATCGACGGCGCAGAGAGGATTGATGCGTTTCGGATTGCTGCCGAGCGCGATGGTCGCCTCGCGCATGGCGGCCAGATCGACGACGGCGGGAACGCCGGTGAAATCCTGCATCAGCACGCGGGCGGGGCGGTAGGCGACTTCGGTATCGCTTTTGCGCGTCTTGAGCCATTCGCCTACGGCCTTGATATGATCGACCGTCACCGAGCGCCCGTCTTCGAAGCGCAGCAGGTTTTCCAGCAGGACCTTGAGGCTGAAGGGCAGGGAGGAAATATCGCCCAGCGTCTTTTCGGCGATTTTCAGGCTGAAATAATCGTAGCTTTTATTTCCGACCGTCAGGACCTGGCGGGTTTTCAGCGTATCGTGTCCGGTCTGGGTGGTCATGGGGGCTCCAGGGGAAGGCTTACAAAAGCGCAAAAAACCGTTTGCGCAAAAACTTTTTTGGTTCACAGGCTATCTGTGCTACCTGCATTTGGTTGCTAACAGGTTAAACCCTTTACCCGTTTTCGCCCAGAATGCCGCTTCCGCGCCGCCTTTTCCTGCTGATTTTATGGGGAATCTCCGTTTTTACAGGGGTTATCCCCCCCGCGCGGCCTGCCCACGCGGCTATGATGTTCTGCAACCGCACCCAGAACCCCATTGAGGCGGCCTTCGGTTACCGTGAAACCGATGCCTGGATATCGCAAGGCTGGTGGAGTCTCGCGGCGGGTCAATGCGCCCGCGTTTTCGCCCAGCCGCTGACGCAGCGTTTCTATTTTTATTACGCGACTTCGCTGGTGCGGCCCGCCAAGGACAAACCGCCTTTTACATGGACGGGCAAATACGAATTCTGCACCGATACCAAACCCTTCCGCGTCGAGGGCGACGGCAATTGCGAAAACAAGGGCTACCAGACGCTCGGCTTTCAGGAGATCGATATCGGCGTCAACGTCCGCGACTACACGCTCGATTTCAGGGACGGGAGTTAGGTTCTTCCAAAGCGAAAGATACTGGCTGCGAAACCCTTTCTTTTCTCCGTTCTTGCGTCCGGGGGAATGGTTGTGCCCGTGGGCAATTTGGCTTCGGGGTGACTTTTAAGAAAGGCAGCCGCTGCCTGTCTGTTCCTTTCCTCCTTCGGTAAGAGATTTGCAGCCGCGGCCGATTCCGTCTGAGTGACTGAAACCGGGGCCATCTCCGTAGGAGGGATAGCGCGCAACCCGGCGAAGGCATCGTCGCCCAAGCTGTCTCTCAATAAATTCTCAATTCCATCTTTCATGGTAATCGTGGATGAGGGGCAACCGGCACAGGAACCCTGAAGGGTGATGTAAACAAGTAGGGCGATGGGGTCGTAGTACCTAAAAATCGCTTCGCCGCCTTCGAGGCTAAGCTTTTCATTCGCCGTCTCGAGAGTATCTCTTATGGCGGCGACGATAAGTCCCAGTTCTTCCTCGACGAAATTACTTCCTTCGGCGGTAATGGGTGTTTCTGCGGGGCGCGGCGGCACCGGTCCGGTAATGAGCCGGCTATTGGCTGCAAAGTAATCGCGGATGGTCGAAGCGACGGCAGGCGTTAATGCCGGCCAGTCGGCGCTTGGGTTTTGTACCGTGACGAAGTTGGACCCGTAATAGACTTTTTCCACGCCGGGAATATCGAACAAAATTTGCGCCAGCGGCGAACAGGCCGCCTCCTGCGGCGAGGTCATAGAGACCGACGCGGTGTTTCCCATCACTTCGCGTCCTGTCAGGGCGAATCTCATGGCGGCGGGATTGGGGGTATTCTCGCCTCTGACTTCTATGTTCATGTTTTTATCCTCCTTCGTTTGAAATGCGGCGCTTTAAATTTCTTATAACTGAGCCTTTGGTGCCGATTGGGTTTTCGGTGTTGCCGCCGCTCTGGCTCGGGCCTCCGCCCGTTGCGCATCGAGTGTCGTTTTCTTATCAGCGAGCGTGGTGTCCGCAGAGTTATATAATTCGTGTCCCTTGACGCTGACGACGGTGGCGCCGTTGCTCTTGAAGTCCGTACGGCAGCCCGAGCCGTCGGTGCATTTGCCGCATTGCTCGCACACCGTCTTGGCGACTTTTGTCATCAGGCTTTTGATGCTGTCGCCGACTCTATTGACGAACGAATTCACTTCCGCGCGTATCTGGTCGCCGATTGTCGCCTTTTTATTGTCGTTGCCGTTTTTGTTCGAGTCATCGCGCAAATTTTCTTGCGGCGTCGCTTCGCGGATGCTTTCCTGCCGCGCCTCGCCGGCCGGGGCTTCGCGCACGCCATCGGCGCTGGCCTGCTGTTGCTGTCCGCCGATATCGGCTGCCTGCGCACCCGCGGGTTGTCCCTGCGCCGGATTGGCGGCGACTTGTGTCGGAACAACCTCGACAGCCCCTGTTGGCGGCGGCGCGACGGGTTGCGCGACATTTTGACTATGCGCGGTGTCCGGTACAGCCGATACCGTCGTGGGAGGCATTATGACAGTCGGTCCGGACTCGGTACCCCCGTTTGCAGGCTGAATTGCGGGCGGGAACATAACGGGCGGCGCGATATTTTGATTATAGGCAGCATCTGGCACAACCGGCGTCGTTATGGGAGGCGCTGCGACGGTGGGTCCGGAGCCGGAAAAGCTGCGATCGGGTGTCGGGAGAGTGTGGTCCGCGATCATGATCGCAGGCTGGCCTGCCGACGGAGCCTGTGCTTGCGGCGTTGACGCTTGTGGTGGAGGTGGAGGCGCAACCGGCATTGCAATATTTGCGGTTGAGGCAGACGCTCCCCGCATCGCTTCCACTGTACCTGATATGCCATTTGACACATTAGGTGACGCAGACGTTGGCCGCATGGAGGAAGTTGTTGAGAATGCGGAAGATGCGGGCGAAGAGGCTGGCGCAACTGAGGGACGGGTTTCCTGTCGCATCGCCATCGTGCCGGTAGCGGATGCTGTATGTGTTGTGCGCGCCATTTCGGTTGCGCCCGATATTCCGTTCGATACATTGGGTGCCGCAGACGTTGGCCGTGCGGAAAACAGCGCTGGGGATGTGGGCACCGATATGGAAGAGGTAGGGGTGGCCGGCGCGCGCATTTCATGTCGTGCCGTTACGGCGTTGGTCGCAGATGCCGCCCGCAAGGTGCGATAATCGGCCAGAGATGCCGGCATGTTCGGTTTTACGGCCTGCGTTGCGGGCGTCATTGTGGTTACGGGTGCAATTCGCCCTGTCGGCGCAGTGGCGACTTTTCCGGTTATGGCTGCGGTTGGCGATGCGGCGCGGGTGACGGGTACGCCCGCGATTTTTCCTGCTTTGTCCACTACGCTTTGCGCCCCCGTTTGTGTCGCTGCACGCAAGGCGGTTCTTTCCGCATGCGCGGTTGACGAGTGAAGTTGTGTTAGATGTGCGGTGTCGCCATTGCGCGCGACGGGCGTTGTGGCGATTTTCACCGTTCTATCCACGGCTGATGGCGGGCCCATTCTGGTGGCGGCAGATGCCGCGGTTGCTTCGGAACGCGCAACCGGTGAGCGAAGCGGTGTCGAATGTGTTGCGGCTGCTGGTACTGTGCTTGCCCTGGCGGTTCGACCGGTCGGTGTAGTGGCAGTCTTGCCGGCCATAGTTGTGGTTGTCGATGTGGTTCGCGCCGTCGCCGTTCCGCTGATTCTCTCCGCTCTATCTACGATTGATAGAGGGGCCATCCCGGTGATGGGAGACACAGCGGCCCCTTCAGTGCGTATGGCTGGCGACCGGAGTTGCGCCGTGCGCGTCGCCATTGTGTCAGTCGTTGCGGCGCGGGCGATAGGTGTGCCGGCAATTTTTCCGGTTATGGCGGCATTTGGCGCTGCGGTTCGGACGGCAGGCGTTTCAGGGCTTTTACCGGTTGTATTCGCGGCAGATTGCAAGCCGATTCGCGCCGGGTTTTGCGCGGCGGTTCTGTCCGTGCCGGTCGGAGGCGTCCGTAAAGTGCGGTGATCGGCTGGCGATGCCAGCGTGCTCGATTTTATGGCCTGCGTCGTGCGTTTCGTCGTGTTTGCCGCTGCGGTTCGATTGGCCGCGGGAATGACAGTTTTTCCGCCTACAGTTGCGTTTGTTGTGGTGGCTCGCCTGACTGTCGTGCCGACGGTTTTTCCGGTTCTGTCCGTTACGGATTTTACCCCTGTGTATGTGGCAGCGCGCAGCGTGGTTCCCACTATCCGTGCGTTCGGTGAACGAAGCTGTGTCGCGCGCGTCGCCATTGTGTCAGTCGTTGCGGCGCGGACGGAGGATAGCCCTGCGATTTTCCCTGTTTTGTCCGCTATGGCTTGCGTTCCCGTTCGTGTCGCCGTACGCAAGGCGGTTCTGTCCGCGTGTGCGGTTGGCGAACGAAGCGGCGTCGGGCGCGTTCCGTTAGGGGCCGGATTGAACTGCGTATCCGCGCTCATGCGCGTACGTAGGTTGGTGCGCAAAACTGCCGACGGCATGCGGTTGTCATTGCGCACGTTCATCGAACGGACGCGGACCATCTTGCCGCTAGTGCCGGACAGATTTGCCCGCTGCAGATGATGCAGGCTGGTCGTTAGGCTGTGGCGGACGTTGGGAGAACGAATGGTGTCGATGCGCGTTTGCATCTGGCGCTCGAACATCTGCGCGCCCTGGCGCGGGGTTTTCAAATCGCGAATATCGGTTGGCATTGCCCCCTTGGATGCGAACGGGATTGCCGCCGGATTTTTTGCATCGACGCTGCGGTCTGCCGCCGCCGGCGTTTTTTGCTCCCCGAGGCGAGCCTGATAGTTGTCGAGTTTTTTCATCAGGTTGATCGCTGAGGCGCGGAGCGTCGTGACGGCGCTCGCATCGCCGCTGAGATAGGCGTCGGCCAGCGCCTGATTGAGCGCAACGATGATATTCCGCAATACGTCGCGGTAGGCGTCGATCTGGGTGTTTTCGATATCGGCATGCGCGAGGGCTTCCGCCATGAAGACCAGCCGGTCGGCGCCGAGAAACGCAAGATCGTCGGCGTGTTGCGCGGTTTGTGCGAGCGTCATTTATCTTCTCCATGGATGTTGGTGTGCAGGCTGATGTCGTTTTCGACCGGCATAACGACAAGGCGCGCCGCCGAAGCCGACAGAAGCTGTCCGATCAGATCCTTTTCGCCCTGATAGGCGAAACGCAGGCGCACCGGCTGGTCGTCCAGCTGGTAAAAATTAGTGCGCAGATCGATGGTGAGTTCGGCGACTAACTGGCGAATTTCATTTTCATATCCGTTGAGATCCGGCATCGCGGCCAGCAAATCCTGTTCGGCGTCACGTAGGGTGGTGATCACTTCGAGATCGAGGGATTCATAGGCGGCCCACAAGGCAGCGGCCGCGCGTTGTACCTCCGGCGCCAGATCCTTACGGACAATACCGGCAAAGCGTTCGGTGCAGGCAAGGGATTGTCCGGTTTCGTCGAAAGTGTCTTGGCTCACGGTGTTTTTCATCGGATCGGGTCGAAGGGAAGCGGCAGGCTATCGCTTCCCAATTAATAATGCAAATGATTCTCATTATCATATAAGAACGGAAGAGAAATGAAATTTTCCGTTATCTATATGAAAAATAAAGATAAAACGTTTTCCCCTTACCGTGAAAACATAAGCCGGCCTTAAATCAGGAGCCGTTAAGAGAATTTGAGTAATTTACGGGCTAACTGCTTGGGTAATTAGTTTCGTCAGTTTCGTAAGTCTTTGAAGGTATTGCCCCCGATATAGAGCGCATAGAAGCGTATTAGTTGCGGCAGGCTTCGGAGACGGCCCGTGAGGAGTGTCGTTACGTGAGTAACTCGGATTTATCGCCGGACGAAGAAACCCCGCCCGAAACATCGGGTACGGGAGCTATCACGGGTCCGCTCTGGCAGGATCAGGACGGCATCTTGCGCGAAATGTGGTTGCAGAACCAGTCGCCGAAAGCCATCGCCGATAAACTGGGCCGCTCGGTTCCCGCAATCATGACGCGCGCCGCCCGCCTCGGCTTGCCGCGACGTTCGGCGCCGGGGCGCAAGCCCGGACGGCGTCCGATGGATGAAAACGGAATGCCGATCCAGACGACGGTGCGTACGCCCTCCACCCGCAGCGCGGCGGCGCCTTCAGGCGTGATCGCGCCGACGACATCACTGCGTATTTGCCTGATGTGTCTCAGCAAGTTCGAATCCGTCGGACGTCACAACCGAATTTGCTCGACCTGCAAGGGCTCCTCGGAATATGAATCGGCAAGCTCGTTGCCGGAACTTCACGTGCCGGCAACGTGAGGACAAAAAGGATTCCCTTATGGCCCTGAAAGACGCGATTGCCACGGTTCTGAACCGCAACGCCTTTTACCGCGACGGGTATCGTCTGCTTTTGCGCATCAGCGTCATTCAGGCCGTTCTGATTGTGTTTCTGGTCGCCGCCCTCGTTGGCCTTCTGATGACGATCCAGACGCGGCAGGTCTATTTCGCCACCACGGCCGACGGGCGCATCATCAACATCGTGCCGCTGAATGAGCCCTACCGTTCGCAGGCGGAGGTCATCGCTTGGGCGGCGGCGACCGCGCAGAACGTCATGCGTTTCGGCTATCACGATTATCGCGAACGTTTGCAGCAGGTGTCGAACAATTTCACCGCGACGGGATGGGAAAGCTTCACCAAGGCGCTCAAGGAGTCCAACATCATCGACGCGGTCGAAGCGCGCAAGCTGGTCGTCACGATGGATATCAACGCGGCGCCGGAAATCACCAGCGCGGATGTGCGCAACGGCATTTACACCTGGGATATGAAATTCCCCATCACCATCAAGTTTGACGGCAACGAGCCGCCGCAGCCCATCAATACGCTGTTGTTCCTGCGCGTCACGCGCGTCTCGACGCTGCAAAATCCCGACGGCATCAGCATCGAGCAGTGGGTGACCATCAATCCGAAAAACGCGCGATGACGCCGTCGTTTTCCCTGTCGCGGCTCAAACCTGCCGCCAAGAAGAAAGCCAAGCCTGCCGCGGTGACGCCTGCTCCCCAAAAAGCGGCGCCACCACCGCCCAAGCCGCCAAAAGCCAAAAAACCGGCGCGGCATTTCTTCAGCCTCGATCCGGTGACAATCGATTACGTCGCCGATGAAAGGGCCGCCCACGCCCGGTATGTCAGGCTTGTGCGGATTGTGACATTCGAAACGATCACCCTTGCCGTGCTGGGCGGCTTCCTGATTGTGGGAACGCCTTTTTTCCGGCCGGTTTATCAGTATTACGCGCTCAATCCCCAGCATGAGGTGATGCAGTTGGTCGCGCTGACTGTTCCCAACATGACCAACCGCGCCATATTGTCGTGGGCGACCACCACCACCACCGAAATCATGACCATCGGCTTCGGGGACTTCGAGAGTAAACTTGCGGCGCAGGAGCCGCGTTTTACGCCGGAGGGTTGGGAATCGTTTAAAAAGGCGTTCATCCGCCAGAAAATCGGCGAAACCTTCAAAAAGAACCAGCTGGTGCTGACCACCGTACCCTCCGACACGCCTGTGATCGTAGCGCAGGGCGTGAACGAACAGCAGGCTTATGAATGGATCGTGCAGATGCCGGTGATTATGACTTTTGCCACCAACAACAACGTCACGCAGCGCGAAAAAGCCATCATCAACCTGACCATTGTCCGTGTGCCTGCGGAGTATAACCCTTCCGGTATCGGTATCGCGGCCTGGTCGCTGAAAAGTTAAAACTGCATCATTGGCTTGTTAAGGGGTTTTCAGGGTGGGATATCGCTGTAAACTTGCTATTAACTTTGGTCTGCTGAAAGACTAGATTCATTCGGATGATACGGGCTGATTCGAGGACGACCTTTTGTTTAGAGACCGCGCACAATCCTTAAAAGGAAAAAAATTCTTTCGCGCCGCGCTTACGGCCGCCGCGTTCGTCCTTGCGTTCGTCCTTTTTCATACGCACTTTGCTGTTGCTGCAACTGCGACGACTCCGGCGGCCACCAGTGCGGTGGTGCCGGCAACTTCGTCGCCCGAAAGCGCTGTAGCGGCGTCGGGCGGGTCGCTTGTGTCCGCACCGGGAACCGCACCAGCCGCGGCATCTGCATCTCCTTACGCCGTTCCGCCCCCGGCACCGCAACAGCAGCCGGATGCTTTCCAGCCGCCCGCGTTACCGGCAACATCCGCAATTAATATTCCATCGCCCCCGCCCGCCGCTGCTTTTTCCAACGATCCGGCGCAATTGCAAATGCAGGCCGAACAGGCGGCGCTGCAGGCTCAAGCCCAGGCGGAAGCCGACCAGATGAAACGCGAAGAAGAACATAATGTGAAATCCTACGACCGCGCGGCGTCGGGACTTTTGCCGCTCTCGCCCGATCAGGTGCGCAACTTCATGCACCGGCTGGAGCAAACGCAGGAAGCGTCCCAGCCGCCATCCTCGGGGCCGCCCAAAGGGCAGGTGCGCATTTCGACCTTGTCGCTCGATCCCGGCGTTGATCCGCCGCAGATCAATCTTGCCGCAGGATATGTGACCACCATCAACATGGTCGATGCGACCGGCGAGCCCTGGCCTATTCTCGATGTCGGCGTGGGCGGCAATTTCGAGGTTTCGCCAACGCAGGCGGGCACGCATGTGGTGCGCGTGATGCCCCTGACCCGCATTGGTTCCGGCAATTTATCGGTATTGCTCAAGGATCTGTCGACGCCGGTTATTTTCCGGCTCGTGGCCGGCGGTCCCAACGTCGATTTACGTTACGATGCCCGCATCGCCAAAATGGGCCCCGGCGCCAAGGCGCCCCTGATCCAGAGGCCGCGCCTCGAAGCCGGCAACGAAAATATGATAATGATTCTCGAAAACGCACCGCCGACCGACGCCAAGCGCATGAAAGTCAGCGGGCTCGACGCGCGCACCATGGCGTGGATGATGGACGACCATGTGTTTGTCCGCACGCCGCTTACCTTGCTGTCGCCGGCGTGGGACTCGAGCGTGTCCTCGGCGGACGGCATGACGGTGTACGAGATCGGCGACGCCCCGGTTCTTCTGATGTCGGATAACGGCGCCATGGTGCGCGCGCAGCTTGTACGGGACGACGATCATGACAAATAACAACGACGATTTCGAACATCACGATCTCGGTCCGACCGAGGAATTGCCGGCCCCCAACGGAGGCTTGCGCTCCAACCTTGCCGAAGCGTGGCGTTCGCGCCCGCTCTTCAAGCTGATCGTTCTGATGACGGCTGTGGCCGCCATTGTCGCCGCCAGCGTAAGTTTTCTCTCGGGCGGCTCCTCGTCTCAAACCGCTTCGCGGCTGGTCAACCCACCCGGCATCAACGCCCCGCCCGGGGGACCCGCTTCGCCCTATATGCAGGAGCAGACCAACTTGGCGTCCCAGGATCGCGAAAAGACGGCGTTACAGACCGGCGGCAGCGCTTTACCGACGCCGATCGGGCAAGTGAGCGATCTTGGCGCGCTTAACGCCAGCGAACGGAAGTCCGACCCGCTGAACGAATTGAAAAACGAAGTCGAGCGCCTGCGTCAGGAACAAAAACAGGTGCAGCAGCAACAGGTGCAGGTGCAGCAGCAAATCCAGCAGCCCCGGCAGCAAGAGCCCTTCGACGATAGCCTGGCGACAGCAATGCAGCGGCAGATGTCGCAATTGATAGAAAGCTGGACTCCGACCGGAGCCAAGCAGGTTCTGGTGATGTCGCCCGATGACCTCAAAAATTATCTGAATGAGAAGAAAGGAAAACAAACTGCCGCCGGGGGGACTGCGTCCACCACCGACGCTGCCGCAACCGCCGCGCAAACCGCGCCGAAGACGCTGGTCTCTGCCGGCACCGTCAGCTATGCCCAACTGTTGACCGAAGCCAATTCCGATGTGCCGGGCCCCATTCTGGCGCAGATCGTTTCCGGTCCTTTTTCGGGCGCGCGCGCCATAGGCCAGTTTCAGGTCGCCAACGGCTACGCCGATTATCTCGTTTTGCAATTCACACTCGTCAATTTCAAGGGCAAGGATTATTCGATCAACGCCGTTGCGCTCGATCCGGATACGACGCTCGGCGGCATGGCGACCGAAGTCGACCAGCGCTATTTCACCCGCGTTCTTTTGCCGGCGGCGGCAGGATTTCTGCAGGGTTTCGGTCAGGCGATCGGGCAGAACAGCTCGACGACGACCACCAACGGTACCTCGACGATTATCTCGCAAGGCAAAGAAGGCTATCAGCAGGGAATGTTCCAGGGTCTCGGCGCTGCCGCGCAAACCGCCAGCCAGTTTTTCCAGAACCAGGCTAATCAGACCAAGCCGCTGGTGCGCGTCGCCGCCGGCACGCCGATGGGGCTCTTTTTTGTTACCTCGGCGACCGACATGCAAACGCAGCCTTCGCCTTACGCCGCCAATGTGGCGGGTGCCGGTTACCCGCCGGGTCTCTCAGGTTTCGGCGGCAGCTATCAGGGCGCTTCTTCCTATCCGGGCGCGCCTTACGGGCTTAATCCTATGGGCGGTCCGACCTATCCCGGCATGACGGTGGCCGGTTATGGCGCGCAACCAGCCTCCAATGTGCCTTATCCGAATTACGGTAATACCGCCGCCCCTTACGGCGCATCGCCTTATTCCGCTTTTCCCACAGGCCTGTCACCAGGGCTTGGCACGACAACGTATGGCCGTTAGATTGATGGCCGCACCTCGCAGGAGTTCTGACAATGACGGATAATTACGGTTCCGGGCCCCATGACCATGAGGTCGGTGCCGATCACGAACAAGACATGACGTCGGAAACCGAAGCCTGGCAGGGCGACCAGCCGCCGGTGGACGATTTCGCCGACCATGCACCCGAGGAGACAGCAACCGTTTCCGAGGAAACCGAAGTAATGGGCGAAGATTCCGATACCCAGGAATCGACGCCGAAAAAAGCATCCCTGATTTTGCCGATCGTCGCGGGTGTCGGCGGCCTGCTGTTTCTCGGCGCCTTGCTTTACTGGCAGTTTGGCGGACCAAAGCCGCCGGTCTCTCCCTTCGCGCCGTTGCCGCCCTTGTCGACTGCCGCGCTGGAAACGGCCGCGCCCAAACCAACGGCCGCCCCCGATAACGGAAACACCGATGTTGGTAATCCGAAGCCGGCGCCCGAGGACGTTGCGCCAACAACGGCTCTCGCGCCCGTTACCGATGCCGCACCCGTTCCTTCCCCTGCACCTGTCCCCGCTGCTGTCCCTGTGGCCGCAATGCCGCCGGCGAACCCCGCTTCTGTGCCGACAACTTCAGCGCCACCGCTCGTGACTCCTGCCGTTCCCGCATCCGTTGTTCCGGCGGCTGTAATGCCCCCGGCAACGGCTGCTTCCGCACCTGCTGCGGGCAATGCGGTCGAGACGCGTCTGAACGCGCTTTCGGCGCATGTCGAGGATTTGCAGAAATCCATTGCGCAGGCGACACAGCAAATGAATCAAGTCAGCAACATGATCGCTGCCAATCCGTCGCCCGGCCCCGCGTTCGAAGACCGGCTCAATAAAATCGAACAGCAACTGGCGCAGGCGCAGCACGCCGCGCCGGTGGCCACGCCGGATATGTCCGTCGAGCAGCCCGATCAGAGCGTCGTGCGAAGCAAACCGCGCGCCGCCATGAAAACCAAACACAAAACCGTCCGTCACCAGAGCGTGCGCGTGGTCCATAAGGCGACGCATCGCGCAGCCCCGAAGAAATCGTCTTCCGCGCATTGGGTCTTGCGTGCGGCCACGCCGGACGAGGCATGGGTAGCGACCGATGCTACTTCCTCCGAGCTGCGTCACGTTCAGGTGGGCGATACCCTAACGGGCCTCGGCCGCGTCCTGGCTATCCACCAGAATGGCGATAACTGGGTGGTGGAAGGCTCGCAAGGAACCGTGCGCTAAACGCTTGATAATCGCGGCATGAAGTTCGGGGAGGATGGCGGCCTGTCCGCCATCCCCCTGATAATCCATGAAAACCCCTGAAATTAAACGCTTTTTAAGGATTTCCACGGCACAATCGCTCCATGGAAACAAATTGAGACGATTTTTCTCGATTCTATTTTGAGGCTCTATGAACGCTGTTTTTTCGAGCTTTTTCATGCGATCTGGCCGTTACCGC
>JAATFY010000274.1 GCA_015654915.1 Rhodospirillales bacterium | reverse complement strand
GGCAGGCCTGGCGACATCTGCCCATGAACATTGATGTCGAGGACTTTCGTGCCTTCGAACGCGACCGTGGAAACGCGGGCAACCATGGGGAAACGGCGGGAGAGGGAAACGGGGAGGGAACAGGCTTATGTTTTTGGTAGCAGTTTACAACGCCCGCGCCAAGCCAACAGATGCCGAAGAAAAGCCCCCTCCGCCGTCTTTATCCGGCCGAGGGGGCTGGTATTTCCGATTGTTTTCGTTATCGGACGCCGATTATTGCGCCGGAGCCGCAGGGGCAACGGCAGGCGTGGCAGCGGGGGTGCCGGCTTTAGTCCGTTGGTGACGGATGCGGGTACTGTCCTTGTTAAGTTGATTGTTCATATGCGTCTGCTCGGCCTTGGTGATGTGGCCGCCGTTCTTGGCTTCGTCGGCGCTGAGTTCCTGCGAGACTTTTGCGTCCGTCTTTTGGTCGCGGGCGGCCTGATTGGCGTTGATCTGCCCGTTGGCGACACCGGCATCGATGCGGTTCTGCTGGTTCTGCAGGCGCTGATCGACTTCATTGACACGTGGATGGTTGGGAACAGTCGTGTCCGTTGTCTGGGCCATGACGGCGGCAGGCGCGGCAGCAATAAGAAGAGCTGCGAAAGCGGTCGTCGCGATAAGCTTTTTCATTCTGTTCTCCTGTTGATGTGGATCGGGGCGGGTATGTCTTGACATGACAATGCCGGACAGGTTGGGCAAATCTGTGTCCGAATAGAGCCGGAAACAAGGTTTTATGGAAAGAGAGTGTTAAGGAATGCCGTGGCAACGGCGGTGCAAGGGTTAAAACCCTTCTTCGCCCACGCCGCCGGCGAAGCGGATGCTGTCCGACCATCTGTGTTCAAGGCGGCGCAAGGTGCGGTAGGTGATTTCAAGTTCATGCGCCTCGGCTTCCTGTTTCAGGAGCGGATCTGCCATTTGGATGTTGAGCTTGCCAAGCGCTTCGAGAATGGTTTTGCCTTTCGGTGATACTTTCAGCCTGGCTGCGCGGCGGTCGCGCTCGGACGCCGGGCGGTCGACATAGCCGCCATCGACCAGATTTTTCAGATTATAGGAGGCGTTGGAGCCGAGATAATAGCCGCGCTCGATCAGATCACGCACGGAGATTTCTTCCTCGCCGATATTCGCCAGCATCATCGCCTGCACGGGACTGATATCGTTGATGCCGTGACGGGTCAGTTCGATCCGCAGCACGTCGAGAAAACGCCGATGCATGCGTTCGATCAGGCGCGGGATGTCTTGCGTGATTTGCGGCACCGAAGGGCCGGAAGGATGTGACGAATCGTTCATGACAGATGATTAAAAGAGCGGAAACCGAGTTCAAACACCAAACTACCCGCATGAAAAATAATTTTTGGTTAAGCCTGTATTCTGGCAAGATAGCGGCTCTTTCCCTCCGGTCCGCGAGGCGGCATGCTGATTAAACCGAAAAACTTCATTATTTTCCAGCTAGTTACGGTTTTTTTCGGGTTGGCGCTCATAACGGGTTGCAGCATGCCCGAAAAGCCGGACGGCGCAGACGTCCAAGGCATGACCCATCTCGCCGACCAGTTGCGGGCGCACGGCGATGATGCGGGCGCCGCCGATTTTTACCAGCGCGCGCTGCAGCGCAATCCGGACGATATCAAGGCGCGGGTTGCGCTCGCCGAAATTCTCGAAGCCCATGGCGACAACATCAATGCTGCCGGACAATACCGGCTGGCTGTACAAACAAAACCGGACGACGGCGACCTGCATCGCGATCTTGGCCGCGTCTTTATCAAACTGAACCGGCCTGTGGATGCCAAAGCCGAATATGAAAAAGCGCTACAGATCGACAGCGGCGATACCAAAGCGCTGAACGGCCTCGGCATTTCTCTGGATTATCTCGGCAAACACGACGCCGCGCAGAAAATTTACAAGGATATCCTCGACGACAACCCGGATGATTACGCGGCGCTGAACAACCTCGCGCATTCCTATGTGCTGGTGGGCGCTTACGGCGAAGCGATCAAACTGCTGGAACCGCACATCAAGGACAAGGGTGCGACACCGGCGTTGCGGCAAAATCTGGCCGAGGCTTACGGCATGGCGGGAATGGATGCCGATGCCGAACGCGTGGGCCGCATCGACCTGACGCCGGAGCAGGTCAAACATAATCTCGATTATTACCATGCCCAGCGGGCAAAGCTTTCGGTCGCGCCAAAACTTTACGCCGATCTCGGCAGCTTCGCCACCGAAGCAATGGCGGCGGCCCGCAGCGATCAGGTTAAAACCTCCTTTGCCGGAGAAGTGGCGGGACTGATTATCGCCACGACGCCGGAGGTTAAAATCATCGGCGGCACGCCGGTCTTCACGCTACGCGTGACCGGCTTCGCCCGTGCTGAAAGGCTCCACAATTTCTGCGACAGGCTGAAAAAAGAAAAAATCCCCTGCAAGGCGCATGGGGCATAAAAATCGTCATTCCGGAGCGCGCGCAGCGCGAATCCGGAATCCAGGGCACCGCATTTACCGATAAACCGGTTCATGGATTCCGGATAACGTTCGCCACGCTCACGTTTCCGGAATGACGTTTCTATATCGCCGGTGGAGAGAAGTTTGACGCTTGTGTTTTACAGCTGATATGGCATTAAGTCTTACGTGTAACTCAGGGATTCCCATGTTTCTCCGCCCGATCCATTTCATTCCCGCCGACACCAAGATCGATTTCGTCGCCAAGCGCTGGTGGGCGTTCAGCGTCACGATCATTCTTGTGCTCATCACCGTCGCTGCGCTGTTCGTGAAAGGCCTCAATCTCGGCATCGATTTCAAGGGCGGCATCCTTATCGAAGCGAAGGCGCCGCAGGCGGTCGATATCGCCGCGCTGCGTTCGGAACTTGACGGGCTTAATCTCGGCGAGATCGAGTTGCAGCAATTCGGCGCGCCGACCGACGTCCTGATCCGCATCCAGAGGCAGGAAGGCGATGAAACGGCGCAGATGAAAGCCGTCCAGACCGTGCGCGATAAACTGGGCACCGCCTACGAATACCGCCGTGTCGAAGTGGTGGGCCCCACCGTCGGCAAGGAGTTGCTGCATGCCGGTATCATGGCGACGGTGCTGGCGATGCTGGCGATTTCCCTATATGTGGGCCTGCGCTTCGAATGGCAGTTCGGCGTCGCGGCCCTGATCGCCACCTTTCACGATGTGCTGACCACCGTCGGGCTTTATTCCGTGCTGCAGCTGGATTTCAACCTGACGGCAGTGGCGGCGCTGCTGACTTTGGCGGGTTATTCGATCAACGATACCGTCGTTGTGTTCGACCGTATCCGCGAGACTCTGCGGCGACAAAAAGCAACCAGCCTGCGCGATGTTATCAATGACTCCGTCAACCAGACCCTGTCGCGCACCACCATGACGGCGGGCTGCACCTTGCTGGCGTTGCTGCCGCTGGTTTTCATGGGCGGGCCGACGCTGATCAATTTCTCGGCAGCGCTGACCTGGGGCATTCTGGTCGGCACTTATTCGTCGATCTATGTCGCCGCCGCGTTCCTGCTTTACATGCCGCCCTTGCGGCGCATTGAAGTGGCGAAAGCTAGCGCTAGCGCAACCTGAACCAGTAAACGCCTGCCAAAAGTCCGAGAAAAAGAAACGGCGCGAAATGGACGTGGGCGATGCGCTGGCGCGTTACGCGCACAATGCCTATCCACAAAATAGCAAGGCATGCGCCGGCGCCCCATGCGAATATCGCCGGCATGGCGCCGAAACAGGCCACCGCCAGCATCGTCCATTTGGCGTCGCCCATGCCGATCGCGTCGTGTTTATAGAGGCGGTACCACGCCTGATTGACGGCCCAGACCACGAATGCAGCAACCAGCGCCGCCGTTAAATGCCCCGCCGCGAAAGGCCATGACACATAAAAGCCCTGCGCGGCCGTGACGATCAGCAGGCCGAGAAATATCAGCGGGTCCGGCACGCGCGAGGTAAACGCGTCGACCAGCGCCGCCGCGCCCAACAGAACAAGCGTCAAAGCCGCCAGCCACCATGCCTCCGGCGGCATTCCGGACATGGATTGCGTCAGAAGCTGCCGCGCCTTATCGAGAACGGAACTGTCAAAAAGAAAATCCGGGAAAGACATACAAAACCTACGGCAGGCAATGGCTGTCGGGCGATCCGGTCGGCATCGTAATCCACAGCACGAACTTCTGTGACGTGCTGGCGGGATCGTAAATCACGTCGGCGGCGCTGCAGGTGGCGTTGCTGCTGCAGGTCGTCTGGTGCGTGAATACGTTCGCCGCGTGGGTAAGGCCCTGTACTACGCCGACAATGTTTTTTGGATTAGCCATTGTCGGTACGGCCCATATGCAGCGCCCGCCGGTGGTCGTGTTGATGTAATTCCAGTTGCCCATGCCGGAGGTCGGCAATGGCACGGGCGTGGGGCGCTGGCCGGTCCATAGGTTCGATGCGCTGACAGGATCGCCCGGGCAAGTCAGCGCCGAAACCAGAGTCGGCGTGCCGCCGGTATCGGGATAAACTTCGGTATAGGGCGTCACTGTTCCGTATTTAACGTTGCACTCGTTGAGCTTGGTGCGGATCAGGGCGGCCTGGCTCGGCACGTCCGCGGCGATACGGTCGATGACGCTGGCATTGCCGAATTCACCCATATTCGAGGCCAGCATTGCGGCGATAAAACCCAGAATTGCCAGCACAAATAAAATCGGGCCGATAGCGATGCCCGCCTCGGAGGAAAATTTTTCACGCATGGATAAATTCCGGTTCATGGCAGGCAATGGCTATCGGCCGTTCCGGTCGGCGCGGTAATCCACACGACAAATTTTTGCGAGGTGCTGGCCGGATCGTAAACCACATCGTTACCGGCGGTATATGTCGTCCCGCTGTTGAATTTGCCGGCCGCTTTGCTGAGGCCCTGAACGATGCCGACGACATTTTTCGGATTCGCGGTGGTCGGTACGATCCAGATGCAGCGCCCGCCGGTCGGCGTGCCGCCGAGGCCGCTGCCGTTGGTATTGATGTAATACCAGTTGCTGAAACCGGGGGTGGGCGCAGGCAGATTGGCGGGGCGCGCACCGCTCCAGAGGCTTTGCAAACCGGAAGGATCGCCGGCGCAGGCCAGCAGCGATACAGCCGTGCCGTTGACGGCATCCGAGCTTGGAAAACCGTCGCCGTTGGCGTTGGTGCCGTACTTGGTGTTGCATTCGTTGATCTTGGCGCGGATCAGATTGGCCTGGCTCTGGATATCCGCCGAAACGCGGTCGACCACGCTGGCGGTGCCGAAATCGCCGATATTGGTGGCGATCACCGCCGCGATAATGCCCAAAATCGCCAGAACGAACAGGATGGGCCCGATGGCGATACCGGTTTCGGAGGAAGAAAATTTTCCATGGGGCATAAGCTGTCTCCATCGCTGCGGATCGGATTTCGGGGGAGGGCCGGATGCAAAAGATAAGCTATCCGATTGGACAAAGCAAAAGACTTCCGTTATTTACAAGGGGCATTTAAGGATAAGGAAACCCCATGAAACTGTCGCCCCGCGTCCGTGAAATCCTGAGCCGCTACGAAGGCGAAAGCGCCGGAACCAAGGCCAATCTGGCCCGCATTTTGATGGCGGGCCGCCTCGGCGGCACCGGCCGGATGGTGATCCTGCCAGTCGATCAGGGCTTCGAACATGGACCCGCCCGCAGCTTCGCCGCCAACCCGCCCGCCTATGATCCGCATTACCATTACCGGCTGGCGATTGATGCCGGCCTCAACGCCTACGCAGCACCTCTCGGCATGCTGGCGGCCGGTGCCGATACGTTCCGCGGCGCGATCCCTACGATTTTAAAACTCAACAGCGCCAACAGCCTGTCGCGGCAAAAAGAAAACGCCGATCAGGCCGTCACGGCGAGCGTCGATGACGCCAAGCGTCTCGGCTGCGCGGCCATCGGCTTCACCATCTATCCGGGTTCGGATGCGATGTATAACCAGTTCGAAGAATTCCGCGAATTGTCGCATGAAGCCAAAGCCAAGGGTCTTGGCGTGGTCTTATGGTCCTATCCGCGCGGCGGAGATATCTCGAAAGACGGCGAGCTGGCCGTCGATATCATCGCTTACGGCGCGCATATGGCGGCGCTGCTCGGCGCACATGTCATCAAGGTGAAGTTGCCGACGGCGCATCTTGAAAACAAGGACGCCAAAAAAGTTTACGAAGAAAAGAAAATCCCAATTGCCACTCTGCCGGAGCGCGTGAAGCATATCATGCAGTGCTGCTTTGCCGGACGGCGGCTCGTTGTGTTTTCGGGCGGCGCGGCCAAGGGCGAAGACAGCCTGTTCGAGGATGCCCGCGCCATCCATGCCGGCGGCGGTAACGGCTCGATCATTGGCCGCAACTGTTTCCAGCGCCCGCGCGAGGATGCGATGAAGCTCCTCGATACGCTGATCGGCATTTACAAAAGCTAGGTTTTAGGGCCCGACCGTCAGGCAGCTTTGCCGTTGCTGGACAAGGTAGGCGCAGGCCGCCTGCGCCGTCTTCTGGTCAAGCGCCATCAGCCGCGCGCGATACATCGTGACGCTGCCCGACGACACTTTCTGCACGACAGGGTCGGCGCTGCCGAGAAGCTGCGGCATGCCGGAAACGATGTTCGCCAGCGCCGCGCGGCCGATGGCGGGATCGCCATAGGCACCGATCTGGATGCCCCAGTTGCCGCTGGTGATCACGTTCGCCTTCGGCGGCGCGATGTTGCGCACGGGCGGCGACACCATGGCTATCGATACGCCTTTGGACGGAAGCTTCACGTAATCGGACGCCTCGTCGCTGTCGCCGCCGTCGCCCTGCGGCATGTCGAGATTATTTTTTGCGGTGTATGGTGCGCTCACGAAACGCGTGCTTCCTTTTTCGTCGTCGGCGAAAGCCTGGTCGAGCAGCTGCGCCATGCGGTTGTCGCGCGCGGTCGCCGAATGGCCGCCGAACACCACGCCGATCAGCCGCGTATCGCCGCGCTTGGCGGACGCCACCAGATTGAACCCCGAAGCGCGGATATAGCCGGTCTTGATGCCGTCCATGCCGTCATAACGGTCCATCAGGTGATTGTGATTATGGTGATAAATGCCGGCATAGGTAAAATCGTCATGGCTGAAGTAAGGATAAAATTGCGGGAAGTGATAAATCAGCGCCGCGCCCAAAACCGCCATGTCGCGCGCGGTCGTCACCTGATCGGGATCGGGCAGGCCGGAGGGATTGTCGAAACGCGTATGCGTCATGCCGAGCGCCCGTGCCTGCCGGGTCATCAATTGCCCGAAGCCCTGCTCGCTGCCGCCCAGCCATTCGGCGATCACCACCGCCGCGTCGTTGGCGGATTCGGTGACGAGACCGAGAATGGCATCCTCGACCTTTATGCGCTGCCCGGCATGAAGGCCGAGCTTCGAGGGGGATTGCTCCGCGGCGTTGCCGGAGATGGGCAGATACTGGTTGTTCTGCAAACGCCCGCTTTCGAGCGCCTGGAAGGTCAGGTAAAGCGTCATCATCTTGGTGAGGGAAGCCGGATGGCGAAGGCTGTCGGGGCTCGAGGCATGCAGGATGCGGCCGCTTTCGGCATCGATAACGATATCCGCATAAGTGGCGTCGCGATCGACCAGCGAGGACGGATGGTGCACTTTGTGATGCTTGATATGGCGGCTTTTCGCCTGTGCGGCGCCCGCGCCGAGAATCACGGCTAACAGCATGATTACGAATGGAATTTTTATGGTCTGGGGCATAAACAGGGACCGTACCATGGGCTGATTTTGGGGGCTGATTGTGCTGATTCGCCAAGCAGTTGCAGCATTATCCCCTATAAAATCGAAAGCAAGCTCTTGTTGACATTGTGGATAAAATAGACCATTATGTTGCAGTGCAGCATAACCCGTAAAACCACCGAATTCCGAGGAGAACCGCCATGAATCAAGCCAACGAGCAAATAGATAAAGCCACGCAGAGCGTCGTAAAGGCCTGCGAGGAAATCAGCGGTCTGGCGCGCGAACAGGTAGATGCCGCCATCAAATCGACCTCCGCCCTGACACGCGGCATGGAAGAGATCGCCCGCAACACCAGCGGCCTTCTGCAAGAATCCTTCGCCCGCAGCGTCAGCGCCGGCAAGACCATGCTGGGCGCCCGCAACCCGCGCGAGATTCTCGACCTGCAAAGCGAATTCATGAAAGACTGCTTCGACTGCTGGGTAGCGGGAACCGGCAAGATTTCCGAGATTTCGGCCCGCACGGCGCAGGATGCCATGGCGCCGATCGCCGAGCACACCAATAACGCCATCAACAAGATCTCGCAAAAAACGCGGGCAGCGGCTTAACCGGCGCTTTCGTTTTCAAGAAAACCCCTGCGGTAATGCGCAGGGGTTTTTTATTGCTTTAAGAGTGCCCCACCTCGAAGTTTCGTCATTCCGGAAAATTGGCGAGCATAGCGAGCCAATTTATCCGGAATCCCGTTTTTTTTCTTCGGGTTCGAACAGAAAATGGGATTCCGGCTCGCGCCCGCTGCGCGGGCTTGGCCGGAATGACGAAATGCTAAAATAGGGCATTGTCTGTCCCGACAGGGGGTTGTCTCTTCCCGAATTGGCGTTAGTGTCTAGGACATTCGAACCACGGAGCCCGCCATGGCCTTTACCGAAGTCGTCGCCTGGAGCGTTATCCTCGGCCTTTCCCTGATGCTGGTCGGCGGCTTGGTATTATGGGCTTATGGCGCGCGGCGCGCGCACGCGACCGTTGTCGCCGCCGGACCCGAAGCCGAGGCGACGCGGAATTTCCATCTCAATCTGGTGCGCTGGTTTTTCGTCTACGGCGTGCTGGTTATCGTCGCGGGAGCGGCGCTCCTGTTCTGGTCCGGCTCGATCTTCTTCTAGACGCGCGCGAAACCGAAATAATACACGCAAGCCAGGCTCGATACCGTCAGCATAAGAAACGTCAGTTGCGCGCCGAGAAAACGCAGCAGCCCCGCGCCCGGTATATCGTTGCTGCCGTAGGCGTGCATCACCCGCGCCACGACCAAAGTCCCGCCGAGGCAATGCAGAACCAGAGGCGGTGTTCCCTTCAGTTCGATGAGGGTCAGAAGAATAAGCGCCATCGGCACATATTCGACGAAGCTGGATAAAATCCGTTCGGCGCGGCGCAT
>JAATFY010000153.1 GCA_015654915.1 Rhodospirillales bacterium | reverse complement strand
CCAACGCGACGCTGCAAAAAACGCAGCAGGAAAAACTTGAGGAATATAAACCGGATGACATCCTTGACCTGACGCAGTTACCGCCGCTGCCGATGCTGGTTATCGCCAACGAATTCTTCGACGCGTTGCCCATTCGCCAGTTCGAGAAGAATTTTCAGGGCTGGTGCGAACGGCTGGTGGCCATCGAGAACAACAACCTCGCTTTCACGCCGTGGCCGCTCAACCCGATGCTGGCGCAGCTTGTTCCGCCCGAATTGCGCGAGGCGGTGCCTGGCACGGTTTACGAAGTCTCGCTGGCCGCTTTGTCGATCATAAAAGTTCTCGCGCAGCACATGGTGAAGCATGGCGGCGTTACACTGATCGTCGATTACGGCTTTGTCGAACCGTTCGGCCAGCCGACCTTGCAGGCGACCTCGAACCACCAATATGCCAGCGTCCTGACGCGGCCCGGCGAGGTAGACCTGACGGCCTATGTCGATTTCGCAGCGCTGCGAAATATGGCGATAGCGCAAGGTGCCGCTGTCTCGGGCCCCATAGGGCAGGGCGAGTTCCTGCAATCGCTCGGCATCGATCTCCGCGCCGTGCAGTTGAAGCAGCGCACGACGCCCAATCAGGCGAAGGATATCGATACGGCCTTGCAGCGTCTGACCGATCCGGCGCAGATGGGGACCTTGTTCAAGGCTATGGCGATAGCTTCGCCGCAGTTGGGGTCACTTGCCGGTTTTTAATATAACACTGTCATTCCGGCCAAGTTGCGAGCATATGCGAGCAACGCGAGCCGGAATCCCGTTTGGTTTTCTTTGGTTTAAACAGGAAACGGGATGCCCGCTTTCGCGGGCATGACGATGGAGAGTTAATGCCTGAAATTCTTAAGGCCGATAATCTGCAAAGCCTGCCCGGCCTCCGTCATGGTTTTTTCACGCGCGCATGGGGCAATTGCGGGCTTTCACGTGCAACGGCATGGGGCGACGAGATCAGCGACAATCGCCGCCGCGTCGCTGAACATCTTGCCGTCAAGCCGGAAAACCTGCTGAGTTGCTATCAGATTCATTCGCCGATCGTCGTTATGGTAACGGAGGCGTGGCATCCCGACAATCGCCCGCAAGCCGACGCGATGGTGACGAAAGAAAAAGGTATCGCGCTCGGCATTCTTACCGCCGATTGCGTACCGTTGCTTTTTGCCGATGTAACGGCGGGCGTGATCGGCGCGGCGCATGCCGGATGGCGCGGTGCCGTCAGCGGCGTGATCGAGAACACAGTCGAGGCGATGCAGAAACTGGGTGCGAACAAAAAGTCCATTCAGGCCGCCATCGGGCCGTGCATCTGGCAAAATTCCTATGAGGTAGGTCCGGAATTTCCGGCGCCTTTTCTGGGCGAAAATCCGGACAACGACCGGTTTTTCCGGCCTTCCTTCAGAAGCGACCATTACATGTTCAATCTGCCCGGTTATGTCGAAACCAAGCTGCGCGCTTTAGGTCTGGTGTCCATTGAGCCATCGCCCGCCGATACCGCCGCCGATGAAAAACGCTTTTTCAGCTATCGCTGCAGCACGCTGCAGGGCGAGAAACACGAGGGCAGCCTGATTTCCGTTATTGTTTTAGCCGATTAGAATGCGCTATTCTTTTTAGATTATGGCGAAAACGCTCTACGACAAAATCTGGGACAGTCATCTTGTACATAAGCAGGATGACGGAACCTGCCTGATCTATATCGACCGGCATCTGGTGCATGAAGTCACCAGCCCGCAGGCGTTCGAAGGCCTGCGTCTGGCGGGGCGCAAGGTGCGGCGGCCGGACCTGACCTTAGCGGTGGCCGACCATAATGTGCCGACGACGCCGGATCGCGCACAGGGTATTCGCGAGCCGGAATCCCGTATTCAGGTCGAAACGCTGGGCGAAAACGTTCGTGATTTCGGCATCGAATATTACGATATGCATGATATCCGGCAGGGCATCGTCCATGTGATAGGTCCCGAGCAGGGCTTCACGCTGCCGGGGATGACGATTGTTTGCGGCGACAGCCATACATCGACGCATGGCGCGTTCGGTGCTCTGGCTTTCGGCATCGGCACCTCGGAAGTCGAGCAT
>JAATFY010000222.1 GCA_015654915.1 Rhodospirillales bacterium | reverse complement strand
GCGTTCAAGCTGACGATCACGAATACGACCGGTTCGACATCCAATCTCACCAACTTTGCGTTGCTGTTGCAGGCCAGCGACCAGAGCAGCAAGGACAATGCCGTCGACGGCAGCACGACGATCACAGCGGGCGGCACGGCGCAAAATCTTTTCGGCGGATCGGTTCCGGTCAACGGTTTCGCGGTTTATAACCCGCACGCCACGGAATATCTGTGGATTTCGGACAGCGCGATGGCAGCCGCCAACGCGGCGGGATGCATACCGATTGCGCCGCTTGGCGGATATGAAACCCCGCCCGGCTACAGGCCGCTCGGCGCTGTCAGCGCCATCGCGGTCACGACCGGCCATGTCGTCACCGCGCGGAGGTGGTAAATGAGTCTGTACAGCGCACAAGGGGCATACCCGAACCAGATCGCGCCCGGCTTGCCGCCCTATTCGGCGATGGCCGGCTATTTTCCCGGCACCACCGGCCTCGCCAGCTATGGCAGCGGTACGCCAGGCACAGCGGCCAAGGCGTTTTTCGGTTTCTTTTCGCCGCCCGTGAACGCGACGATTTCGGCGCTGGCGCTTTATCTTTTCACCGGACAAACGGGTGCCAAAGCGCGGCTCGGCGCCTACAGCAATGTCGGCGGATTGCCGTCGGCTTTGCTGGCCGATTTCGGCGAGGTCGATCTGTCCGGCAGCGCGGGCATTGTCGAAGCCGGTGCTACGACACTGAACGTGTCGCCGTCGCAGGGCGGCGTGTGGATCTGCACATGGATGAAAAACGTCGCGACGCAGGCGACGGTCGCGGGCTCCGGCCCCGCGCCGCTGGTCTATCCCCTGTCGCCGAGCCAGATTTCGGCGGGCACCAACATCCGCGGTTATTCGGCGACCGCGGCCTATCCGGCAAATTTGCCGTCAACGGCCCCCGCCGTCGGCACCGAGGTCACCGGCAGCAACGGCGTGCCGCTGGCATGGGTGAAGGTGCAGTAAGAATAAAAGGAGCCCAGAATCGGGTAAGAATAATTGTTTATTCTGCTTCGGGGCGTTTTCAGCCGAATATCAGGATATGTGAAGGCTGCGATTTAGGGCGTATGATCGGCTGCGCTCTAAGATTTGTGCCGAATTGTTGCAGATAGGCGTAAACGTCTTCGGGGCGTGTGCTGGTGGCGTCCCTGCCCTTATCGTCAGGGGTGTGGAGTTCCGCCAGCAACTTCATCTTTGAAAGATCTGCGCGCTCTTCCATGGGAATACGCTCCGCAGCCTGGGTTTCCGGGGCGATATCGATGGCACTTCGCGCTATGAAGAATGCGGGATGTGAACTGTTTGCCACGATTGAAAGAGTGGCGGGCGGTTCTGCGTTTAATAGCCTTACGACGTTCATTTCAAGATAGGCGCAACGCGACCCGATATCGCCCAGAAGTCTGGGAGGGGAAAAGCGCAACGGAGTTTGCTGCTCTATGCGCAGCAAAGCCTCATTCCATTCCGGATCGACGCTTCCAAAAATGCCGACGGCGCGTGTTGATCTTACCAGATCGTAGCGTAAAATCGGTGAGAGAATCTCGCCAGCCGCAGAGTCTAACATGTCTTCAGCCATTACAATTTCCATTCAATAGCAAAGTATATATACGTCCTTATATCACGCATCTTTTGATGCGACCTATCATGTTTTTACTTTCATGCACCCGATAACGCTTGCCGTTGGAATCATTGGGAGTTTTTGCGCATCGGGCTTACCCAAATACCGTTATTGGCCATGGAGATATTGGGCCAACCGGCAACAGACGCGCTAGCCCTTCAGCCGGAATTTGTGCGCCGGATAGGTGCCGAGGATTTTGACCTCATCGGCGAAGAAGGAGAGTTCTTCCAGCGCGCGGCGCAGCGGTTTTTCGTCGGGATGGCCGTCGACGTCGAGCCGGAACTGCGCCTTGGAAAAATGCCCGCCGACCAGATAGCTTTCGATCTTGGTGATGTTCACGTTGTTGCTGGCGAAGCCGCCCAGCGCCTTGTAAAGCGCCGCCGGTAAACTGCGGACGCGGAACACCAACGTCGTGACGCAGGGAACGCTGTTCGGTTTCGGCCGTTTCGGCGTTTTCGACAGCACCACGAAGCGCGTCGTGTTGTTTTTGTAATCGGCGATGCCGGAGGCGAGGCTTTTGAGGCCGTAGATTTTCCCCGCCAGTTCCGAGGCGATGGCGGCCACGGATTTATCGCCGAGCTTCGCCACTTCGGCGGCGGACGCCGCCGTGTCGCTCTTGAAAACCATTTTGATTTTCTTTTTGCGCAGCCACGTGCGGCATTGCGACAGCGCCTGATCCTGGCTCCAGGCCTGTTTGATGTCGCCGAGTTTCGCACTTTTTATGGCCAGCAGATGGTGGATGATCGGCTGGTAATGCTCGCCGATGATATGCAGGCCGCCTTGCGGCAGCAGGTGATGGACGTCGGCGACGCGCCCCGCCACCGAATTTTCAATCGGGATCATCGCCAGCTCGGCGCGGCCGTCGCGCACCGCGACAAACGCGTCTTCGAACGTCGCGCAAGGCAGCGTTTCATAGGAAGGATAAACCGCGCGGCAGGCGAGGTCGGAATTGGCGCCGAGCGCGCCCTGAAACGCGATTTTCTTTTTCGATTTCTTTACTGTCATTTTTTCCCCGCCAGTTTCCGCGCCATTTCCAAATCCTCGGGTGTATCGACGCCGAACGGCGCCGTATCGATCACACCCACTTCGATACGCATGCCGAGCGCCAGCGCCCGTAATTGCTCCAGTCTCTCGCGCAATTCCAGCGGCGAAGGTGCAGCCGCCACGAACCGCGCCAGCGCTTCGCGCCGGTAGGCGTAAAGACCGACATGATGATACACGGCTCCCTCGCCCGAGGGAACTGGCAGCCGCGAGAAATAAAGCGCCCGCCCGTGCGTGGCACCCGGCACCAGATCGAACACCGCTTTCGTCACTTGCGCCGCGTTTTTCTCGGCGTCGGTTTTGATGGCGACCGCCAGCGTGGCGATATCGACGTTCGGGTCTTTCAGAAGATCATAGGCCGCACTGATCGCTTTCGGATCGATCAGCGGCAAATCCCCCTGTACATTTATAACGGCGTCGTAGGCGCCGTTTCCTTCCAGCGCGTTCAGCGCCTCCCAGATGCGGTCGGAACCGGACGGATGGTCGGGCCTTGTCAGTATCGCTTCCCCCCCCGCCTTTTCAATAACCGCGGCGATATCTTTATGGTCGCAGGCGACAACGACCGGCCCTATTTTGCTTTCCATCGCCCGCCGCCAGACATGGACGAGCATGGGTTCGCCATGGATATCGGCCAGCGGCTTGCCCGGCAGCCGCGTCGAGGCCATGCGCGCGGGTATGATGAGTATCGGACGATGCGGCGCCTGCTGCGGTTTTTCCATGTGTTTTGGGTGCCGCATCCGCCGCCCTGTGTCAAGCATCCCTGCCTGAAAACCACGCTTTTCCGCTTTCTTGGCGCTGCCTTCTTTTCCCCTCCGCCGTTCGTTTTCTAACCTCGTTGCACTCGTTAAGAAAACGCTCTAATTTCCCCCGCACCTTCCTTGGTTTCTCACGCGGGCTCCGGACATGAACGGTTTCGAACTCAATAAACTGATTGCGGCAATTCTGGTGGCGGTTCTGGTCGCCATGCTGGCGGGCTTCGTCGCGCACAAGGACGTTGCGCCGGAAGAGCTCGAGAAAAATGCCTATGTGGTTGAAGGCGTCGGCGCAGCGCCCACAGCCGCTATGGATACCGCGCCCAAAGGCCCTCCGGCGATCGAGCCGTTCCTCGCCAAGGCGAGCGTCGAAGCCGGCGAAAAGACCGCGCGCGTTTGCGGCACCTGCCATACGTTCGGCAAGGGCGAAGCCGCCAAGATCGGCCCCAATCTTTACGGCATCATAGGCGCCAAGCACGCGCATATGGCGGGCTTCGATTATTCGGACGCGATGAAAGCGATGGCGGGCAACTGGAGCTTCGACGAGTTGAACGAATTCCTCTTCAGCCCGCGCGCGCATGTCCCCGGCACCAAGATGACCTTCGCCGGTATCAAGAACGATCAGGACCGCGCCAACGTCATCGCTTACCTGCGCACCTTGGCGGATAGCCCCGTTCCACTGCCTAAGTAACCCAATTGCGTGATGCTGGGCTGCAAACCGAATTTTCCTGCGCTTCCGGTGCTCACGTGCCTTTAAGCACGCTCCGCTCCAGTTCTCGGAAAACACGATTTTCGCCACAGCCTGACGCAATTGATGACATATTTTAAATCACCATGATCCGCCTTGCTGCCATCTTCGGCCTGCTTGGCCTCGCGGCCGCCACCGGCATTATTATATGGAGCGGCATTGACCCGGTACTGGCGGCGCTGGACCGCGCCGGCTGGGGCATTCTCTGGACCAGCCTTTATCACATTCTTTCCATGATCTTCTGCGTCGTCGGCTGGCAGGCGTTGATGCCGGGACGCACGCGTCCTTCGCTCGGATTTTTTCTTTACGTCCTATGGCTGCGATCGTCCGTCAATAACATGATGCCGGTGGCGCGCATCGGCGGCGAGGTTCTGGCCGTGCGCGTAATGACTAAACATGGCGTTATCAAAACATCCGCTATTGCATCGACCGTGGTCGAATTGACCATGTCGGTGATCGCGGTTTTTATTTTCGATGTGACCGGCATCGGCCTCTTCACGTGGCACATCGCCGATCGTCATACAGGCTGGCAGTTGGCGACCGGCTTGCTGCTATCCATTCCCGCCATTATTGCCATGATCATCGTGCAGCGCGCCGGAGTTTGCGGATTGCTGTCGAAAATGTTCACGCTGATGTTCCGCGACAAAGGGAAAAAATTCGCGGACAACGCGGCGCAACTGGACCGCGCCGTGCACACCATGTACCGCCGCAAAAAACGCGTGCTGGTTTGCGGTTTCTGGCAATTGCTCGCGTGGGGCGCGGGCGCCGGCGAGATATGGCTGGCGCTTTATTTCCTCGGCCACACATTGCCGTTGGTTCAGGCTTTCATGCTAGAAGCGTTGATACAGGCATCGGCTAGCGCCGCTTTCGTCGTGCCCGGCGCGCTCGGTGTGCAGGAAGCGGGTTTTCTGCTGTTCGGCGGCATGCTGGGATTGCCCGCCGATATCGCCGTGGCTCTGGCCGTCATGCGCCGCTGCCGCGACCTGTTATTATACGTTCCCGGCCTTATCGCTTGGCAGGTGCAGGAGGGGCGCTGGCTGCTGCGGAAACAAGGAGTTAGCTAGGGAAATAGGCGTTTTTACTTTCTCGATTTCATGCTATTTACCTGTGCGTATAAAGACGACCCATTAAAACGATTATCAGAATGACCGAAGATATTTTAGATGCGTTTTCCGCCACAGGAGCCGCCACTGCATATAATGGCAGTCAGAGTGGTGCGCCCACCACCCCGCAAAAAACTGCGACGGCGCCCTACACTTACATCTAAACCAGAAGAGATGCCAAGAACGCTGAAATGG
>JAATFY010000252.1 GCA_015654915.1 Rhodospirillales bacterium | reverse complement strand
ATGCTTTCGCTGGCTGCGGCGGCGTTACCTGTTCGTGTAATACCGTCTTGCTTGATAGTTTTGAGAACAGTCGGATAACTTACCTGGCCAATTTCCTCAGAAACTTTGCGCCAGACATCCAAAGCATTCGGATCGACTCGTGCTTGTTGGAGAATCGCATCTCTGATTTTCATTTTAATAGCCATTCATTTTTATCCTTTTATCAATCTGATTCTATTAAAAAATATATTTTGGTCATAGAGAGCAACCATTTCAAGGTTATTCTCATAATCATTTGGTGATAAAATAATTTCATCCTTATAAAATCTGTCAACTGGGGAGGCATAACCTTATCAAGGGTTCATCTTCATCATACGAAGTTATTGAATCAAATCAATTTTAGTGCAGACTTTTGGGAGTAAAGACGGTGAAACTCCCACATTTCTCCCAGTTTGACTCCCAAAATTATTACTTTCAGTAGCCTGTGGGCAGCTAACCTATTGAGAAATTGGAGCGGGCGACGAGGATCGAACTCGCGACCCCGACCTTGGCAAAGGCACTGCCGTTGCGCCACTTCTGACTTATATATCAATCACATGGACGATTGCAACTGTGCTATAGATTTCCCGTTTTCAGCCCAATACGCCCTTGTTTGCCCTCAATTAAGGGCAATCTATAGCACAATAAATTATTGTCTTTAAGACATGTCTTGACATTTGACATTTCATAACATATCATGAAGATGAAAATTGTTGGAGGTTAACATGGGTAATGACAAATCGAGAGATAAACTACTGGAATTCCTGGATTATGTGGCTAGCAAAGGCCTCATGCCAAAAAACACCATTCTTTCAAGGAAGGCCGCAGCAGGAAAGGTCTTGGGCATTCTTAAAGGTGCCGAAGCAGAAGATGTTACGGCTCTTGATTTGAATGACGTAATGAAGCGTTTCCAAAATTTAGAAGGCACAAGATATACACCAAGTAGCCTCACTGTTTATTTAAGCCGCACTAAATCGGCAATCGATGACTTTAAAAGTTATCTAGAAAATCCATTAGCTTTTCGCCCTAACGTACAAACGCGAGCACAGCCTAAGCGTGAGGCTTCGACAGCTGCATCTAAAAACAATTCATCCTCTTCGTCTGAGCGTGCGCCGACAAGAGAACCGCTTTCAGGCTCAATTCTTCCAATTCAAATTAGGCCTGACTCAACGGTATTTGTGCAGGGGTTGCCATATGACCTAAGTGAAGCTGAGGCAACTAAAATTGCTAACGTCATTAAGGCGCACGTTTTGCCTTAGGCATCGATATCGACCCCCTTCCATAAGTGGTTGATTGCCAACTTAGTTGGCGGCACGGACGTTGAGACTGGAGGTCCAAACTCCAAGTCTCAGCGCCCACCTTAAACACAGTATTATGTAATAAGGAAATCGAATGCTACTTTGGGGGATAAGGTAAGCTATGGAGAAGAATTACACCGCTCCGGCCGTCACCAAAACCGCCTTTCATTGCCCGCATTGCGGAACAAAAGCTCCTCAACAGTGGATGAAATGTTTCGCTCATCCGGTCGAAAATAATATTCCGGTGCTAACGACAATCCTTAGCATACAGCAGCTTATTTCTCGAGCTCACAAGGATGGAATTTTGCCACCTGGCGTACAACAGGCTTGGTTCAAAGAGGGCCAAGCTTCAGAAGCAGGCGACTTTCTGTTTAAAAAACTGAATGAAGGCGATTATGTAAGGTTCGTTCTTGAAAATATATTTTTTAGCGTTTGTGTGGAAGCCAGCTGCGGTAAAGCTGCGCTGTGGATTCATGACAAACTGATTATTCCCTCTAATGACATTAGCCATGAACCAAATGAAGATATGCCAGATGCTGTCAAGGCAATCTATAACGAGGCGCGCGAAGTACACAAATCGTCACCACGCGCCGCAGCCGCACTGCTTCGATTATGCTGTGAACTAGTTTGTGAATATCTTGTGGCGCAAGGAAAAGACCTCAACGCTAAAATTGGAGACTTGGTTAGTCGTGGCCTAGATACTTCCATTCAACAGGCACTAGACTATGTTCGGGTTGTCGGAAACGATGCCGTGCATCCTGGCCAGATTACACAGAAAGACAACAACGAAACTGCCGAAGCCTTGTTCATTTTGTTGAACGAGATAGTCGCTGAAATGATTAGCAAGCCAAAGCAAATGGAGAGCTTATACTCCAAACTTCCGGAAGCCATTCGCTACTCAATCGCGAAAAGGGACAAACAAACGAAACAGGCCTAAATGTACTAAGCCATTGACGAAAGATTTCGTACATGACCCTAGAAAAGCTAACTATTCGTCGAGCAAATCCAGAAGATGCTCTGAGCATCATCGAAACACATCGCAATGCGATACGTGAAAAAGCATCTAGCAGTTACGATAAGGCAATCATTGATCTTTGGGCTCCTCTTGAAATTACAGTGGAGCGAATTGAAAAACTCAAGAAACAAATTGAAGGACAGGAATGGCTAACAATTGTTGCCGAAGCCGAAGGGTTGATCATCGGTTTTGGGCAGGTAAATTCAACGGAAAATGTTCTTGGAGCGGTGTATGTCCAAAAAAACTCTTACGGTACGGTCGGCAAGAGAATTTTGGAGAAATTAATATCGTATGCAAAAGAACAAAATGCAGAGTTTCTTGAGATGGATGCATCCCTAAATTCTGAGGCCTTTTATCAGGCGGAGGGCTTTAAAGTTATAAAGCATGACAAACACATTATGTCGTCAGGCGCAGAGATGGCCTGTGTTAAAATGCGACTGGATTTATAAAACAATAGGTACTCTATGTCCGATAAGCCAATAACCCCACATCAGAAGAATGAAGCAACCATAGCTCTATGGACAAAGGTTGTAGGTGCCTTCACCGTTGTTTTGGCTGTCACCACTATTATAAATTCATGGATTGCGTATTGTCAGTGGCAGGATTTGCAAGATGAAAAGCGGCCACAAGTTGTTACTGAAAATGTTTTACTGAACATCCGGCAAACCAGCGGTATTGCTGATACTTATGAATTTGCGCTTTTTATCAAGAATTCAGGAGAAAGCCCCGCTTTTATCAGGAGGTTAGATGTAGAAGGCTATTTAGGAACAGATTTGCCAGCAAAACCTTCACTTGACCATAATTTCCCAAGAATTTTCATTATCTCGCCGGCTACGACAATCACAACGCCAAATGCGCAGTTCCAGATATCAGATGAAGATAAAAAAGAGATTCTAAATGATGCCAAACATTTTTATGTGTATGGCTCTATCGAATATACAGATGCACACGGTAAACTTCATAAGTCTGGATTCGCATACCGTTTGTATCCCGGTTTTGATGGACACCCTGACTTTTTTTCTCCCATCGGTTCCCAAGAGTACTGGATTTATAATTGAGATACCCAATTGAAGAGTTGATCATCAATGCGGTAAAAGCGAAGAATTGAAAATTCAGCCTTCTTTGCTTTCAACTCTACAAAATCTAGTTCTGCTGAAAAATGCAGACTTCCGAGCATGCCTGTAGAAAAGTCGTGCTCGCTCGTCACGCCTTGCTTGTTTTTCAAATGGTTGCGGCAAAACGAAGGGAGAAAAATCGCTGTTTTATGCGCGTTCTATTGCACACTTGGCCATCTATAGCACACGGCCAGTTTTCTTAACCAGCTAAGTGCTTGAAAAGTGGAGCGGGCGAAGGGGATCGAACCCTCGACCCCGACCTTGGCAAGGTCGTGCTCTACCGCTGAGCTACACCCGCATCCGATGCCTGATCCCTCCGGGGCCGAAGGGAGGGCCGGATCATACATGCCCGCGCCGTGTTTGCAAGCGCGTTAATTATACGGAAGTGACCCAGTTAAGCGCGTCACCCCCGCGCAGGCGGGGGTCCCATTTGTTTGTGATTAATAGGATTAAGAAAATGGGATGCCCGCCTTCGCGGGCATGACGGTTCTTATCGAAACTGATGCGCTACCGATCGTCCCGCCAAGGTGCCGAAAAATTTATCGCGCCAAGGCTTGCTCTAAATCGCCCTGCAAATCGCGCAGATCCTCGATGCCGACCGAAAGGCGGATGAGGCCGTCCTCGATGCCGAGTTTCTGCCGCACATCGGCGGGGATCGTGGCGTGGGTCATGATGGCAGGATGGTCGAGCAGGCTTTCGACCGCACCCAGGATTTCAGCCAAGGTGAAAATCTTTACGGCTTTCAGGAAGGCCTTGGCGCGCGGCAATCCGCCCTTGATGACGACCGAGATCATGCCGCCGAAACCGTTTTTCATCTGCCGCTTCGCCAACTCATGCTGCGGATGGCTGGCGAGGCCGGGGTAATAGACGCGCTCGATGGCGGGATGCTTTTCGAGCCACTGCGCTAACTGGAGCGCGCTTTGGCAATGGCGCTGCATGCGGATACCGAGCGTCTTGACGCCGCGATGCATGAGGAAACTGTCGAACGGCCCCGCGATGGCGCCGACCGCGTTCTGCAGAAAGCCGATTTTTTCGGCGAGTTCCGGGTTGGCCGTTACGGCGACGCCGCCGATGACATCGGAATGGCCGTTGAGATATTTCGTCGCCGAATGCACGACAATATCCGCACCCAGTTTCAGCGGCTGCTGCACCCAGGGCGAGGAAAACGTATTATCTACAACGACAATCAGTCCGCGCGCCCTGGCAAGTTTGGCAACGGCTTCGATATCGACCAGACGGAGCAGGGGATTGGTTGGCGTCTCAACCCAGACCATGCGCGTGTTGGGCTTGATCGCGGCGGCTAAATTTTCGGGCTTGCTGAGATCGGCATAAGTAACTTCCAATCCGGCGGAACGTTTGCGCACGCGCTCGAACAGCCGGTAGGTGCCGCCGTAAAGATCGTCCATCGCAACGACGTGCGAACCATGATCCAGCGTTTCCAGAATCGTGCCGATGGCGGCGAGGCCGGAGGCGAACGCGAAACCGGCCGCGCCGGATTCAAGGGCCGCCATCGCGCGCTCGAACGCAAAACGCGTGGGGTTATGGCTGCGACCGTAATCGAAGCCTTTATGCACGCCCGGCGCTTCCTGCGCGGAGGTGGATGTCGCGTAGATCGGCGTGATGACGGCGCCGGTGGTCGGGTCGGGATATTGGCCGCCATGGATCGCGAGCGTATCGAATCCCATGCTGTTTTTGGCGTT
>JAATFY010000266.1 GCA_015654915.1 Rhodospirillales bacterium | reverse complement strand
CAAGCCACTCGTCACCGCCATCGCCACCAATACCTGAGGCCGCAACGGCCATTCCGAAACCACCGATCATTCGGTCAGCGTCGACCTTTCCGTGCGCAAGGAAATGGGCGGGCCCGGACTGCCGAACACCACGACGTCCGAGCATCTGTTCGCGGCCGATTACGCGGCGTGCTTCGGGGGCGCTCTGGAATTCGTCGCGCATCAGCAAAAGAGGAACGTGTCAGGTGCGACCGTCACCTGCAGCACGTCCGTTGGCCCTCGCGAGGGCGGCGGCTTCGGCATCGCCGTCAAAATGCAGGTGAAGGTTCCTGGCATACCGAAATCCGAAGTTGAGGGTCTGGCGCAGGAGACGCACGAGAAAATCTGCCCTTACAGCCATGCCACGCGCGGCAATATCGATTTCGCGCTCGAGGTCGAAGGCGGGTAGGGTGAGAGATTCTCCGGATATCCGACCAGCGTCCTAGTCTGGAGGATATAATTTAATAATTTGCTAACCATAAATATATCGCCACCTATGCGATAAAACCGGATTTGTGGTACGAAAGTAATTGTCCGGCGGGCATTATGTTATGATGCCTTATGAAGCCACTTTTAACATGGAATGGCATTCCGCCACAAATTACCAGTTCGCTGACGCACTCGCAGCAACAGTCCGTGGTAAGTTATGCATCTGACTCCAAGGAAATAACTCATTCGGATTGGAGATATATTGATGATGTGCCAATCCAGCCCTTCGCCAATGTTGTCGCCGGCGCAGCGAATGCTTTCTTGCATTGGGGTGCGTCCGTCGGCGAGAGGCATAAAATTTCTCTTATTTCATCATTCGTTCGAACAGGCAAAACAACCTTTGCAGATGATATGAATCTTCATTCAGATTCGCGAGATGCCTTTTCAAAACTGCAAGAAGAAGGTCTTCTTGGCCTGCGGCTTCTCTGCGTTTCCAACGCTACGGCTGACTTCGTCGACTTGACCAAACAAGAAAATATGGGAGAGGTTTTGGACCGGCACCGCATTGACAACGGCCGCTTTTTTAAACCTGAATTGTTGACCTTGGCGAAAACGAGGGGGCAGGTCATACGGCCCAACCCTTGGGACGTTATCATATTCGACGCCGCTGCGCCGCATATCCCAAAGGGCGCACTTCAGCCAAATCAGCGTATTTTGCAACATGCATGGATTGATATGAAGTTGCCGTTCAATTGGCGCGCGCGTGTTACAAGCGGCGATGTACCCAAATTACAGCCCGCATAAGAATACCTTCAATTTTGTAAACGAAAAAATTCGCCCACACGCCCCGGTTTTCACGAGGCGCATGGGGGTATGTTTTTAACGCAACCCGCCAGTGACGTGCAGCGTTTCGCCGGTGATATAGGACGCGTCGCTCGAGGCCAGGAAGGTCACGGTCGAGGCGATTTCCCCGACGGTGCCGATGCGGCCCATCGGCGTGATCGATTCGATCCATTTGCGCATGTCACCTTCATGGAAGCCGGCGGCCCTGACGCCTTCGGTTTCGATCATGCCGGGGTTGACGGAGTTCACGCGGATTTTCCGCGGCGCCAGTTCCTTCGACAGGACACTGGTAATGGCATCGACCGAAGCTTTAGTGGCCGAATAGACCGCTGAGTTCGGCGGCGTTATCGTCGAGACGCCGGAACTGATATTGACGATGCTGCCGCCACCCGGATTGAAAGCGCGCGCTGCCTCCTGCGACACCAGCAGAAGCCCGAGGACGTTCAGGTCGAACTGCTTGTGGAAATGCTCGGGCGTGAGGTCGTTCAGCGGCGCGAATTCGTAAATGCCGGCATTGTTGACGAGGATATCGATCGGGCCGAAAGCCTTCTTGGTTTCGGCGACCAGCTTCTGTACGTCTTTGGGGTCGGTCAGGTTCGCATGAATGGCGACCGCCTTGCCGCCCTTGCCGGTAATCGCGGCGACGACGCGGTCGGCGCCTTCCTTGCTGGAACTGTAATTAACGGCGACCGAGGCTCCCGCCGCTGCAAGCTGCAGGGCGATTTCCGCGCCGATGCCTTTGGAAGCGCCGGTAACAAGGGCGATTTTTCCTTCGAGTTTCCTTGACATGATTATTCTCCTTTTGTGTGAGGGTGGGGGCTTAGGCGGCTCTTGCGGACAGGTCCGATGCGGTGTTTTCCGATGTGAAGGCGGTTGCGTCACCACATATGCTATCGGATGAAGGGAAATGTTCTGTTTCGTAGATTGCGTTAGAGTAGCTTTCCGAAGCATTAAAACACGCCTCTTCGGGGCAGTTCCT
>JAATFY010000027.1 GCA_015654915.1 Rhodospirillales bacterium | reverse complement strand
GCGTCCATCCAGTCGGTGATATAGATATCATGGTCGGGCAACATAGCTTCGACTGTGCCGCGCAGTAGCGTCGCATGATGGCCGGACATCGGCGCCACAATCAGGACTTTCGGATCGTTGGTGTCCGTCAGGCGTTTAAAATGTAGCAGGCGGCAAAACGGCTTGGTCAGGACGATTTCTTCCTCGACGGTGACGTTTTGGCGGAAGATACGCGTGGTATGGAGGCCGAAAGACGGCTTGGTGAAACGGCGCGTGGTGCGCTCGAACAATTCTGCGCCCGCCGCAATGGTGCGGCCAAAGCGGGTGTAAGTCGCCGGAAGGAACGGATTCTGGAAAGCGGCCTGCGTCGCTTCCGCGACCATCCTGAAGGGGGCCATCGTCGCGCGTTGCCAGTCGTGAAGGTGGTACAGAAGCATGGTCTTTTAAGTTCTTTCTTCGCCACATTAAGCGCATGTGGAATCAAGCGTACCGCAGTCTACCATCATTTGTTGCAGCGCAACATAGGCGGCAGCGGAATCATGGTGAAGGGTAAGTGTAAATTTAGGTTTAATCGGCGGTGAGGCGAGGCTTCTTCGCACTGAGCCCACGCGCCATAAGATAGGCGGCAAGTATAAGCCACAGCAAGCCATGGCTTTGTTTCCCGCCGCCGGCGGGCCAATCGTCGCCGCCCGATCCTGTATCCTGATTGGCTTTAGCCTCTTTCATGGTCAGCAGCCAATCCCAACCCAGGCCAGGACGTTCGCATTCCTCGTCCCATTCGTCTTCGCATTCGCGATTCATTGTATCTGCCGGTTCGGCTTCGACGCGCTTCAGCGCCCCATGTTCGCGCTGGATACGATGTTTGCGCTCGATGGCTTCAATCTCGCTGAGTATGTCAACTTCCTTATCGCGTTCGTTTGCAATCTGGCCAAGGATATGAAGGAATTTGGCGAAGACATTCGGCTTCATATCTTCACGCGAGCCAAGATCGCCGAGCCGCCCCAGAAGACTCATGACTTTTGCCTTCTGCGCACCCCAAGCGGCAGCAAGCCATGAAATCCGGCCGGAGTCATTCGCTATGGACATGGAAACCCTTTCGAATGGACTCTAGTCCATTACGGTAAAGGGGGGGTTAAAAATGGTTACGGGACGATGCGATGGAGGCCTGAAAACATTGGGGATTTATGAAAGTAAAAAGAATATTTTGACCAGAGTTTTCCGTTTCGGGGGAATCGATTTCCCCAATTTCGTCACACCCGCGCAAGCGGGTGTCCCGTTTGTTTCTTAATGGCTTAACAGAAAACGGGATGCCCGCTTTCGCGGGCATGACGAACCGAGGGTTGGCGACCTAACTGGAAAATGCCCTAAAACGCGCCATCCTTATACAGCAGCGTCGGGATCGTTTTCAGCAGGATGACGATATCCGCCGCTAAATTCCAGTTGCGCACATAGTCGGATTCCAGTGCGACGCGCTCCTGAAATGTCAATTTATTGCGGCCGCCGACCTGCCATGGGCCTGTGATGCCGGGCCGGACGGACAAATAATAACTAAACTCTTGAGCATAAAAATCTTTCTGTTCAGGCGTGCAGGGGCGCGGGCCGACGAGACTCATGTCGCCTTTGACGACATTGATCAGTTGCGGCCATTCGTCGAGGCTGGCACGGCGCATGAAGCGGCCGAACGGCGTTATGCGGATATCGTTGCGCAATTTCTGGAACCGTTTCCATTCCGCGGCGGCCAGCGGGTTGGATGCCAGATGTACGGCAAGAGCCTCGGCGGCGTCTGCGCGCATCGAGCGGAATTTGTAGCAATCGAACAGTTTGCCGTTTTTGCCGACGCGTTGCTGCCCGAAAAAAGCCGGTCCGCCGTCGCGACGAACAATCACGGCGATGGCCGCAAAAAGTGGCGCAAAAAGAACCAGCGCTGTACTGGCCAGAACGATATCGAAACCGCGTTTTACAAAATGCGCAAGCGGTTGATGCAAATATCCCGCATTTTCGCAATCGCTTTGCGCTTCGTACGCCAGCGTTACGACATGCGCCGCCATCCGGTCAAACTCCGCCATGTCAGGAGGAATTGGCCGTGCGTGATCGGGAATGGTCTTCAGGGTCGTTTGAAGCATAAGCCTATGCGGTCAAACTTCGTCAGGAGGTGGGGCCTTATATTTAGTGACTTTTTGCAGAAATGAGAAGGGAATTAAAACATAAGCCGCCATATTGAGTTTACCTCAGGGGCTTATGAATAAAGTCGAGGTTATTTTTTTAGAGCATTTGGAGCATGTGTCGACTTTAATTGCCCTCTTTCAACACTTACGCCTATACGAGCACATATTGTAGTTCGCGAGTCGGTGATTGCCGTCGAAAATATAGCCTCAAGTTCCGCCGAGCAAGGTTTCACACGACCTTGTTCGTCTATTTGCTGCGCGGTGTTAGTGAAATGATTATAAAAAACAACGTCGTCCGTCCCCGTCACTTCCCTTCCGAATGTGCTTGAAAAGGCAAGAATGGTTTTATCTTGTTTTGTGATTTCTATCTTTGGGTCTGCCTTTGCGCATCTGATATCTTCCGGGGCTGGATCCCAATCCCATTTTGGTTTCGGTGGAAAAATCTTTGTTTCTAGATAGTCGACTCCTTTGTGAATGACGACGGCAACTCTTGTGCCCAATTCTTTTGCGGGGTCTGTTTTATAGCCCAACATGTCCTTGCCGTATTCCCGCCATTGCTTGCGGGTATTGTCATCCTGTTGGCCCATAAATTGATCGAGCGCTGCGGAGGAGGAAAAGAGCTGGACAGAATAGTCAACGGAGTTGTCGGTCATTTTGTTTCCCTGAAATATGGCCCTAACAATCGTGTAGACGCCTAATGGTTGTTATCTACATGATAAGACAGCATGTTATCAAGGCACTTTTTACTTTCATGCGGGCGTTCCCTATATTATCAAGACCTTGGCTTGGGCGGGGCTTTGGCGTAGAAGATCGCCTGCTTCTTTTGCCGCCGGCGTTAGCCATACCCATTCTGGGTAACAATGCGCATCGGTGAATCGGCAAAAAGCGGGCGTGGCGGAATTGGTAGACGCGCTGGATTTAGGTTCCAGTGATGAAAGTCGT
>JAATFY010000052.1 GCA_015654915.1 Rhodospirillales bacterium | reverse complement strand
TTAGCAGCGGCGGTAACTGCGGCAGGTCAAGGCTATAATCAGTTTTATATTCCGCAAGTTTTTCCTTCTGCGTTTTTTGCAGCGTCGCGTTGGTTTCCAGCAGGCAAAGCTGCATCGCCTGATGAAAGCCGGGAATTTTAGATGTGGCGCGCAGGGCGTCCTGCATCAGTGTGCCCCTGCCCGGCCCTAACTCCAGTAAGATAAATTTTTCGGGCTTATCCATTTGCCGCCAGACATCGGCGCACCACAGGCCGATCATCTCGCCGAACATTTGGCTTATTTCGGGCGCCGTTACGAAGTCGCCGGTCTTGCCGAGCGGGTCATGTTGCCGGTAATAGCCGAATTCCGGATGCTGCAATGCCAGCTCCATATAGCTGGCGACCGAGATCGGCCCGTTTTTTTCGATAAGCTCGCGGATATGGGCGAGTAACCCGCCCATATTACGGCGCGGGTTGCGGCGGGCGGCGCTTGGTACGCTTTTCGGTCCACATGGTCAGGTATACACCGAACATGATCATCGGCACGCACAACAGCTGCCCCATCGTCATATCGCCATAGAGGAAGCCGAACTGCGCATCCGGTTCCCGAAAAAACTCGACCCCGAAGCGGAAAACGCCGTAACAGAGCAGGAAAACGCCCGACAGATATCCGGGCCGTGCGCGGAAACTAATCTTTCGCGACATCAGGAACAGAAGGATAAGCAGAACCGGCCCTTCAAGGATAGCTTCGTAAAGCTGGCTGGGATGGCGCACCATATCGCCGCCGTGCGGGAATACTATGCCCCACGGCATCGTCGTGACACGGCCGTACAACTCGCCGTTGACGAAATTGGCGAGGCGCCCGAGTCCCAAGCCAATCGGGGTCACGCAGGCCAGCACGTCGGTGAAAGAAAAGAAATTCAGGTTACGGCGCTGCGCGAACAGCCACGCCGCCATGACAACGCCCAACGCGCCGCCGTGAAACGACATGCCGCCATGCCAGACCTGCAGCATCTCCAGCGGATGCGCGAAATAATAATCCGACTGATAGAGAAGAATGTAGCCGAGTCGCCCGCCGATGACGGTGCCGATGACGGCCCATGTCAGGAATTCGTCGTAACGTTCCGGTGCCGGACCGCGCGGAAAATGCCGCGCCAGGTAAAGGCAGTAACGCCAGCCGAGAAGAAATCCGGCAAGATAGGCGAGCGCATACCAGCGGATTTCAATCGACCCGAAAGATATCGCAACCGGATCAAGCGGCGGAAAAACGAGAGCAAGCATGGGACCTCACACAAGGGATGCACGATGAACGGGCCCATGTTATAAACCAGAATAATAATTTTGGCGATAAGGAGAAGCGCATGCGCGAGAATCAGACCCTGATCGAGGATATGGTCACATTAGGGGGGAACATTCTGGGAAATCTCATGGGAACGCGCCACGAGTTCAAAGCCCAGGCCAAACAGCGGATGGATTCCATCGTGCGGCAACTTGACCTCGTCGGCCGCAATGAGTTCGATGCCGCATTCGCCATGCTGGCGAAAGCCCGCACCATGCAGGAAGAGCTGCAGGAACGCCTTGCGGCGATTGAGGCGCATTTGAATCTGCCCGTCTACGCTGCAGCGCAGCTTCGCCGGCCTGGGCACAAGCACGCCGAAGCCCGCTTGGGTGAAGGCGTGTCAAGCGCAAAGAAGGTAAAAACGAAGACGAAACTAAATTTACCTTCTGTTAAAAAAGGTAACCGCCGTAAGAAGCGCGCGTAAGCGATTCAAGACTCTGAAATGACTCGAAAATTGAGTCTTTTGAATCCGTTAGCGGAATGAAAGTATATTCGTTTCGCATGCAACGCCTGTGACTCAAAAAACACGGGCGCTATCCGATTAAGTCAAAAGTTTGACAGACTCTTGCGGCGCAGTCCGGAACTTTGATACGCAATGGACTTCATCCCTCGGGAGGTTTTTCATGTCGCTTCAACTGGCTCACAATCACGGCCTTCATTCCAATCCTCTCGACATCCTCGAAGATATTGTCAGCGCCAACGAATGGCTGTTCGAACGCTCGAACGACGACGAACTGATCGTCGAGCTCGCGGGCCGTTGGTGCCATTACCGCATGTTCTTCGTCTGGCAGCGCGAAATCGGCGCGCTCCAGTTCTCGTGCCAGTTCGACATGAAAGTCCCAGATGCGAAACGCAGCGACGTAAACGATCTGCTGGCGATGCTCAACAACCGTTTATGGCTCGGCCATTTCGATCTGGAGTTGCAGCAGAACACGCCGCTCTTCCGCTACACCATCCTCGCCCGTAACGACCGCATGCCGGGCGTGGAAGCTTTAGAAGACCTCGTCGAAATCGCGCTCACGGAATGCGAACGTTTCTATCCTGCTTTCCAGTTTGTGATCTGGGGCGGCAAGAAAGCGGCGGAAGCCATGGCCGCCTCAATGATCGAAGTCGCCGGACAGGCATAAAAAAGAACCCTCGCCCACATTGAGGGCTGGAATTGAAACCTGCTCCGACACACCGTCATGCCCGCGAAAGCGGGCATCCCGTTTCCTGTTTTAAAAAAGAAACCAAACGGGCACAATGCGAAAGCATTGTGTCAACTTTAACTCGCTTGCTGCCTGCGCAGCAAGCCGGCTCGCGCTCGCTGCGCGAGCTTGGCCGGAATGACGCTAACGGCATATTTTCGGTATATTCTTGGCTACTTGCCCCTATGCCCCTGCTTCGCGTAACATCCCCGCTTATTCAAAAAGGAGTGAAAAACCATGCTGCGTACGGAATTCAACGACGCGCTCAAGGATGCCATGCGCGGCAAAGACGAGCGCGCGGTCAGCACCATTCGCCTGATGCTGGCGAAGATGAAAGACCTCGACATCGCCGCGCGGCCCTCGGGCAATACCGAAGGCATCAACGACGACGCTATCCGCAGCATGCTGCAGGGCATGATCAAGCAGCGCCGCGAATCCATCGTGCTGTATGAAAAAGGCAACCGCGCCGACCTCGTGAAACAGGAAAGCGAGGAAATCGCCGTGATCGAGCGTTTCCTGCCGAAGCAGATGAGCGAGGACGAAGTGAAAGCCGCTATCGGCAAGGTCGTGGCGTCAGTGGGCGCCAAGGATGTCAAAGACATGGGCAAGGTCATGGCCGAACTGAAAAAGACCTATGCCGGACAGATGGACTTCGCCCAGGCCAGCGCGCTCGTTAAAAGCCAGTTGGCAACGGCAGCATGAATCAAATTATGCTATTTTCAGGGCATCCTTGTGAAAGGAAAGCAGCAGGTTTCCGAATTTTTTGCAGGCCAGTTCGGCGCGTTTAACTTCCGCCGCGCTTCCGTCTACGATGATTTGGTCGTATGTTCGGAAAACAAGTTCAGCCGTAGTCGCGAACCATTTGTCCCAGACGATCCTGTTAATTTCTTCGGAACATTCTTCGAGGGATGGCGCAACTTCTTGGCTGGTTTTATCGACCTTGGCTCCCGGATGCTTGAACGACAGCAACATTCCATTCAGCGCATCAGAAACGGCGATGTCATCACTTTCGGCGCTTCCCCTGACTTCCGCGGCGACGGCCCTGTATAACGGAACGGACATGCGCCGGAACGTTTCCTCGGCTGACTTTTTAATGTGTGCTCGATGCACCTTGGGATGCTGTGAAGACATTATAATTCCTGTCTTTATCGGATAAAGAATTCCTGAGTATAATAATAATGATTCACGCAGTCTTGTTCATGAACCGAACTTGCAACCTAGTTAT
>JAATFY010000257.1 GCA_015654915.1 Rhodospirillales bacterium | reverse complement strand
GCTAGGCTGGCAGCATTTGTCGTGATCCGCAGCATCAGCGAGGCCGAGAAGGATGGGCAGACCAATCTATTCCCAATACAACCCGCAGCCCTCGGTTCATTAAACAGTCAAGACAGTTTTGCTGTGATCGGGTCGATGCAGATGCGCTAGCGGCGCCACACGGACTGGGTCCATGAGACACAATCCCTGCTAGCCAGGTGAATAAAGCAGCAATATCAGGGGGGACTCCCGGCACAGCACTGCTGCGAGAGATGAGCTCCTTTGCCAGGTTCTGATGATGGTGGGGACGGAGGCAAGGAGAGCAGAAGCAGAAGTAGACATTGAGAAGCGAAGTTCTTTCGTCTCCATTCTCTCGATCGGCAGACCATCTTGAGAATAGCTGCCGTCCAGAGTTTCCTCTCTCTTCATTCGTCGCTCTTTTTGTTCTGATCTGGGCATCGACTCCACCGGGCAGGCTACCGCTGATCAGGGCGAAAACCTGAGACACAAACACCCTCTCCTCTCACCAGAGACTCCCACTTGATCTCCACGCGATTCGCCCTCGTCCGAGCCAAAAGACAGCCACCTCCAACTCGCCCCCCAGGCCTCTTCCCCTTCCTACAATCATCACGCGAGACCTCCGACACCAAAGCTTCTCAACATGCCTGGTTTCTTCGAGCGGATCCAAGCCAGGATCGATCTCTTCCGCCTCGAGCAGCGCTACACCCGCAACCGCAACCGTAGATCTACCTTCGCCTCCAACGCCATCTACGTCGACGGCGAGTACATCTACCAGACACCCGTCACCACCGGCTCCTCGACCAACTCAGCCTCCACCTCTTCCTCCAACAACGCCCAAGCCAGCAGCCGCAATGCGCAAGCACAGCTGCCCGCCACCACCCCCAGCGCGGGCACCGACAAGCCCGGCAAGCGATTGAACCGCTTCTCCGCCATGCCCGGCTTCGGGTCGCTGTCGAGAGCCACGGGCCAGAGCGTCGCCGCGCAGGACCGGAGGTCGAGGAGGGCCAGCATTGGGGGCATGCGGTGAGGCTGGACGAGACAAGGCGAACGAGGATGTTGCGGCGTCGAGACGTGCCGGGGAGGAAGAAAAGAAGCAAATGCAGTTGGCCAAATATATACACTCGCCATGGCTCGCTGCCGCACGATCTGGGAAGGCCTTTTGAACGAGCATTTCGCTCGGCGTCATGCTCCGCACTGGCGTCATTCTTTGGCTTTTGTCGTTGCGAAACGCAACTCTATGGCATCTAGGGGCCTCGGAGGGCTTGCTGGGTTTTTGGTCTGCCCTGCAACACTGGTTTTGTCAGTGTCGCAAACCGGGTCATGATTGGGGATATTGGTACATCCTGTGTGTGTAATTCGAAGGAGCGTAATAGTGTACACACAATTGTACAGATATGATCATCACATCGCGTGAAGATGCCACAAGCGAATGTCCGCTACCTCTATCTGGAATCGAGGTCATCCTGACTGCTAATGTTGCTTGCTCGGATAAAGAGTATCCCCCTTTGAGGGTTCTCCTCACACGAGCCGTCAGACTCCGCCTGGTCTGACTTACGAGGCCAAAGGACCCAAAACATCAACCACCATATGCCACCGTGCTACCAGAGAATGACTCCGAGCTCCCCAATGGCTCCGTTAGTGTTCCGTACTGAACGAAACCATAGGACAGGTTCAAACCCCTCTACAGTGGCTCCAAGGCACCAACTATTCGTCCTGCTGATCTTTCATATACCGCAGGTCTCAACCCGGTGCCATCACATATGCATGTCCCACGAGAGACTGACCTCAATGAGTCCGCAGCCTAACATGGCACATCTTCGGCCTCCGGAACAGCTTCTCGACGCCCGCCATGCTTTGCAGCTCCTCCGGCAGCGGCAGGAACTCGAAGTTGAGAATCAACATCACCACCATGATCCTCAGCTCGTGCATCGCCAGTTTCTTGCCTATTTTGTTACCCATCTCCATTAGCACAACTATCTCTGACAAGAACACATCTACGGATAGGAATACAGTAAAGGCTGGGGGCGAAAAGTCAAGTCTCCGAGAAAACTCACCAAAGCATCCCCTTAGGCCGCCCCTAAAGACTAACGAGGGCAACGCAGACGCATCAAACACATCCTCGCCGCCCTCCCCGCGGCCAAGCCACCGCCTGGGCTCAAAACAATGCAGATCGCGGCCGCTCTCGCCGTCCAGCCCGCCGCTACCGGCGCCGCGTTTGGCCTGCACTGCGCGGCTGGAGGCGCTGCGGTGATCCTCGGGGACGGAGATCGGGGTGCGCGCGAACCGCGTGTTGAGCACCAGCTCAGTGCCGGCGGGCACGGGGCAGCCAATGACCGTGGTGGCAACGGTGGCGCGGCGGGCCACGATGCCGGCCGTCGCGGAGACGCGCACCGTCTCCTCCAGCGCCGCGTCGAGGTACGGGATATCGGCATCAAGGATCTGGGCGGCCGACGGCGGGGAGCTGTCGGCCGCCGAGGACGGGAAGGACGAGAGCAGGGCGCTGCGCAGGGTTCCTTGGATGTGCGGGTGGGAGGCGATGAGCTTCACAAACCAGGAGAGGGTGTTTGCAGTTGAGTCGTGACCCTGGCGGGGAGGATAGGACCCGAGATGTTTAGTTGGACGCTGTCTACGGGGGGAACAGGGCGGCAAGGGGGTGAGCACTTACAGCGAGGAGAAGGAGGAGCAGTTCGTCGAGCATGGCACGATCCTTGCTTGGGTCCGGCGGCGGGCGGCCTGCCTTCTTCGCAGCGAGCAGCTGGCGGCGCAGGACGAGGTCCATAGCACACGTGTCGTACTCCTCGCCATCGTTCTTCTCATCCAGCACGCGCTGGAACCGCTGGGAAGCGGCCGTCATGAGGCGCTGGATCTCGGCGTCGGTGATGCGCTTGAAGCGGCGGAACTCGGACGTCAGCTGGATGAGCAGGAAGGTCAGCTGCGGCCACAGCGACGTGTAGCCGCGCTCGACGATGTAGTTCATGTACTCCATCGCCATCTGCACCTTCCGGCCAGAAGCCAACGGCCCCGTCAGCGGCACCTTACCGTCGCCGACGCCGGTGCCAGCCTCGCCGGGAGCTTCCGCGCCGTTCCGAACCGCCCCGATATCCCGCCGCATGACACCAAGCTCAGACCCGAGGACGGCGATCCAGATGGCGTCGAGAGCGGCGTGGTCAAAGTCGTGCAGAACGGCAAAGGGCTGGCCGGCAGCCTGGGCCGATTGCAGACGCCAGAGCTCGACGAGCTCGAGCGCCGCCCCGTGGATGTTGGGGGCCACGACGCGGCGCAGGAAGTCGTGGCTCATGACGTCGGACCAAAGGCGCTTCTGGGCCCTGAGGTCGGGCGTTGTGAGCTGCGAGATGGTGCAGTGTGGCAGCATCGGCTTGAAGAACTGGGTCGTCAGGCGAGAGCGGTCGAACTCGCGGTTGCGCCGAAGGAGAATATCTTCCACCTCCCGCGGGTCGTCGACCACGACGATG